>DCIU01000128.1:3950-4449 GCA_002317245.1 Lachnospiraceae bacterium UBA1718 | reverse complement strand
ATGCTGTATTCAGAATACTGGAGAAGATTCTTAGCCTTTTCGATTTTGAGCTGAGTAATATAGGTGCTGATGGGAATGCCGACTTCCCTGCTGAAGCACTTGGACAGGTATGCATCAGATACTCCAATTTCAGAAGCAAGCTCGTGGACTGTGATGCGGGAGTGGAGATGATTGTAGATGTAATTCATAGACTGAACCACAGGACGGCTTAGGATTTGGCTACGGTGAATTACCTGCATCTGCCTGCACCAGTCAAGGCACATTGTATCATGGAGCTCGCCTATATCCTCCACACTGGTCATAGAGTCCATTTTAAGAATATAGAAGTCACTTAGTCCGTAGGCTTTTTCCTGCTCCATACCACTCTGGATGCAGTAACGGGTAATGAGGGCGGTAGAGACTACGAAATGATACTTGATATTGGTGACGGGATTAGTCGACAGCTTGCCCATGCCCTCTTTGTTAGTGAAGGCACCGGACGCAATATTAGCCTCAACAG
>DCIU01000128.1:3287-3782 GCA_002317245.1 Lachnospiraceae bacterium UBA1718 | reverse complement strand
GTTTAGCAATGTGGCAGTCAAGCACTGCTGGCCAATATCCTACCAATTCTTTACCCCAAGCAACCAACAATGATATTGAGATTTGCCTCTTTACCAAGTATAATTGAAAATTGATAGGCAAATTTTTATTTAGCGTATTTTGAGGAGGATTGTTATGACAGAGTTAAAGCCAATTAANNGTCCGTAGGCTTTTTCCTGCTCCATGCCACTCTGGATGCAGTAACGGGTAATGAGGGCGGTAGAGACTACAAAATGATACTTGATATTGGTGACAGGATTAGTCGACAGCTTACCCATTCCCTCTGTGTTTGTGAAGGCGCCGGACGCAATATTAGCCTCAACAGCCTCAAGATTGCCTTCGGCCACAGCGACATAGAAGGGGAGTTCCATCTCGAGCATTCGATGGGATTCCATCATTTCGCGATTAACAAATTCATTTCTATACCAGTCACGAGTAATATCCATAGCACCCTCCATAGGCAATAATATCATTCG
>DCIU01000128.1:2811-3142 GCA_002317245.1 Lachnospiraceae bacterium UBA1718 | reverse complement strand
TTATGACAGAGTTAAAGCCAATTAAAGAAGGCAAAGTAAGAGAGATATACGATAACGGCGACAGCCTTATTATGGTAGCAACTGACAGAATCAGCTGCTTCGATGTTATTCTTGGCAATGAGGTTACCAAGAAGGGAACAGTGCTTACACAGATGAGTAAGTTCTGGTTCGACTATACATCAGATATCCTCCCTAACCATATGATTTCGGTAGATGTTAAGGACATGCCTGAGTTCTTCAGACAGCCTAAGTTCGATGGCAACAGCATGATGTGCAAGAAGCTTGAGATGCTTCCGGTTGAGTGCATCGTTCGTGGCTACATTACAGGTTC
>DCIU01000128.1:2282-2674 GCA_002317245.1 Lachnospiraceae bacterium UBA1718 | reverse complement strand
GACGAGAATATCTCATATGAGCAGAGCGTAGACTATCTGGAGAAGAGATTCCCTGGCAAGGGTGAGGAGTACGCAAGCAAGCTTCGTGACTGCACAATCGCTCTCTACAAGAAGTGTGCCGAATACGCGCTTACTAAGGGAATTATCATTGCAGATACCAAGTTCGAGTTCGGACTTGACGAGAATGGTGACATCGTAATCGGCGACGAGATGCTAACCCCTGATTCATCAAGATTCTGGCCAGCAGATGTATACGAGCCAGGACACGGCCAGCCATCCTTCGACAAGCAGTTCGCAAGAGACTGGCTCAAGAGCAACGAGCACGACTGGGTACTTCCACAGGAGATCGTGGACAAGACTATTGAGAAGTACCTTCAGGGCTACGAGCTTAT
>DCIU01000128.1:328-2175 GCA_002317245.1 Lachnospiraceae bacterium UBA1718 | reverse complement strand
CCCTTATGGGGATGTGGTATCAAGTCGGAAGATAATACCAAGATTGTATTAACCTCCGGATTTGAGAAGGATGAAGTGTTCAGAATTGAGGACATCTCCTGCAGCCTGCCGGAGATGATGGTATACCTTACCAATATTCAGGACCAGTATGAAGCGGTGTATGGCAGCGAGATATGGAAGACCAATATCGATGGGGTATCTCTCGAAGATAATATCAAGGATATGGCTCTTTCCAAAATGGCCCAGGTTAAGGCTATTAACCTTCTTGCAAGGAAGTACAATATCGAGCTGGATGATAATGAGGAATGGGTAATAAGCCAGGCTACAGATGCCTATATGGATTCACTGAGTCCGGGCGAGATTAACCTCATGGGAATTGACAGGGATGTAGTCCTTGGATTGTACAGAGAATACGCTATATCCGAGAAGCTCTACGAGGAGATTATCAGGGACATTAATCCTGAGATCTCAGATGATGAGGCCAGGACAATCACTGTCAAGCATATCCTTATTAAGACCTATAACCTTGATGAGGATGGTAATCGTGTGAGATATACCAAGTATGCCAAGCAGCTAGCCAGGAATAAGGCAGAGGAGGCTCTTAGCAGAGCCAGAGACGGCGAGGATTTCGATAAGCTGGCAGATGAATACAGTGACGATAAGCAGGTTACCTATTCATTTGGTAAAGGTGAGATGGACGCAGTGTTCGAAAATGCGTCATTTGACTTGGGAACTGATGAAATATCTGATATAATAGAGACTGAATATGGCTATCATATAATCAAATGTATCAGTACCTTTAATAAAGAGGTAACTGATGAGAACAAGATTAAGATAGTCGAGAAGAGAAAGAATGAGGCCTTCACTAAGGAATATGATGAGTTCGTAGTCACTCTTACCAAAGACCTTAATTCACAACTTTGGGACCAGGTGACATTTATCAATGATCCGACGGTTGATACCAGTAACTTTTTTGAGATTTTCGATGATTATTGGAGGAACAAATAATGGCTAATATATTGATTTGTGATGATGCAATGTTTATGAGAGCAGCCGTTAGAAAGACTGTTGAAGAAGCTGGACACTCTGTTATTGCTGAGGCAGGAACTGGCCTAGAATGCATTGAACAGTACAATGCATGGAAGCCAGATCTCGTTCTTATGGATATCACAATGCCTGATATGGATGGTATTGAGGCTACTAAGAGAATCATTGGTGAGCATCCAGACGCTAAGATTATTATGGTATCAGCACTGGGTCAGATGGAGATGGTTGTTAATGCCATTACAGCCGGAGCTAAGGATTTTATCGTTAAGCCAGTGGATAATGATAAGCTTGTTTCCTGCATTAAGAAGTACCTCTAATTAGCTGTTTATAAAAGTTTAATAATTTGAAAAACACTGTATTTATGCGGTTTTCAAGAGATTTGTTAGCACTCAGAGTATCTGAGTGCTAATTTTTTGTTGACTTTAATTTTTAGTGGTTTATACTTTTATTTGTGGTAAAAAACGGGAGGTTCCCGGATAGTATATATAACAGGAGGCGATTAATATGGCAGAGAGACATGGTAGTCTGTCAATAAGCAGCGACAATATTTTTCCTATTATCAAGAAGTGGATGTATTCTGATCATGATATCTTCTACAGAGAGTTAATCTCTAACGGTTGTGACGCAATCACTAAGATTAAGAAGTTAGATATGATGGGTGAGTATACACTCCCTAACGATTATAAGGCTAAGATTCAGGTAATCTGTAATCCAGAGGACAAGACGCTTACATTCATTGATAATGGTCTTGGTATGACAGCAGATGAGGTTGAGGAGTATATCAACCAGATTGCTTTCTC
>DCIU01000128.1:0-195 GCA_002317245.1 Lachnospiraceae bacterium UBA1718 | reverse complement strand
ACCAGGCTGGCGCTACACCAGTTCATTGGGAGTGCGATGGTGGAACAGAGTTCTCCATGAAGGACGGAGACTACGATACAGTTGGTACCAAGATCACACTCTTCTTGAACGAAGATGTTCTCGAGTTCTGTAATATCTACAAGGCAAGAGAAGTAATTAAGAAGTACTGTTCATTCATGCCAACTGAGATCTATC
>DCIU01000046.1:9232-9665 GCA_002317245.1 Lachnospiraceae bacterium UBA1718 | reverse complement strand
TCCTTAAGCATAATCTGATTACAGACATTGTCACTGGCGCCATCTGGCGTCTTCTCATCCGCAACTTCGATAATATCCAGCTTACAATATTTAGAGAGGCGTTTAGTATATTCACTAAGCGCCTCCTTGTAGAAATTTTCTTTTATTTTCCCAACACAGATTACGATTATTCGCATCCAAAAATCCTATCGTATAAATCCTCGACAATATGCTCCTTGAAGCTCTCATCAAGATCAGGGAATCTCTCCTCAACCTTGGCCTTAAGCTTCTCAGTACGACTAAAGAATTTAAGCTCTTCTGGAGTATCCTCAGACTCGCCTTCCTTAAGATCATCAGCATTAAGCTCATTATCAGCCCATTCGTCAATCTGATCTTCGAGATTATCCTCAGTGTCCGCAAGTTTCTTGTACTTAATGTATGAAGTATAAGAATT
>DCIU01000046.1:8247-9045 GCA_002317245.1 Lachnospiraceae bacterium UBA1718 | reverse complement strand
GTCAATATAGCGTTCAACCTTAGCGTTCATATTAGCACGCTCTATAATCTCTTCTTCCTCCTCAGTTGCAGTATGAACCTCTCGGTAATAGACATTAATCATACTTATAACTGACTTAGCCTGTTCCTCTGGAACACGGATCTCAAAGAGTCCCTCGCCTGCTTCAGACTGGCACTTCTCGATGTCTGTTACTCCATTGGCAACCAAAAAATCATATGCTTCTGATATAGTAGCTTCATCCCTTACAAGAACAGGAATCTTCACATTCTCAAGAGAATCAACTAACTCCACACCACAATCCGAACAGACCTTAACGCCTTCTTTATACTCATATTTACATTTTGGACAAAATGGCATAAATACTCCTATCTGTAATAATTACTTATTTGATAAGTACTCATCAATACCCTTAGCGCCAGCCTTACCAGCACCCATAGCAAGAATAACTGTAGCAGCACCTGTAACAGCATCGCCACCAGCATATACGCCGTCCTTAGATGTCTTGCCTGTCTCTTCCTCTGCTACGATGCACTTATACTTGTTAATATCAAGACCTGCTGTAGTAGAAGAAATAAGTGGATTAGGGCTTGTACCAAGAGACATAATAACTGTATCTACATCAATTACGAACTCGCTGCCTGCAACCTCAACTGGTCTTCTACGACCTGAGGCATCTGGCTCGCCAAGCTCCATCTTAATACACTTAATGCCTGATACCCAGCCTGTCTCATCAACAAGAATCTCTACTGGATTAGTAAGAAGGTCAAAAATAATACCCTCTTCCTTAGCGTGATGAAC
>DCIU01000046.1:4733-8226 GCA_002317245.1 Lachnospiraceae bacterium UBA1718 | reverse complement strand
TCTTCTACTCTTGCTGGAAGCTCTTCCTCACTACGTCTATATACGATATGTACCTCGCTACCAAGTCTGAGTGCTGTTCTTGCAGCATCCATAGCAACGTTACCACCACCAACAACTGCAACCTTCTTACCAACCTTAATTGGTGTTGGGCTCTTAGGATCAAAAGCCTTCATAAGGTTACTTCTTGTAAGGTACTCATTAGCAGAGAATACACCATTAGCTGTCTCGCCTGGAATGCCCATGAATTTAGGAAGACCAGCACCAGAGCCAATGAATACTGCCTCGAATCCTTCTTCCTCTATAAGCTCATCAATAGTAATTGACTTACCAATGATTACATTAGTCTCAATCTTAACGCCAAGAGCCTTAACATTCTCAATCTCCTTAGCAACAACTGCTGTCTTAGGAAGACGGAATTCAGGAATACCATATACAAGTACACCGCCTGCCTCATGAAGTGCCTCAAAGATAGTTACATCATAGCCCATCTTAGCAAGATCACCGGCGCATGTAAGACCAGCAGGGCCGGAACCAATTACAGCAACCTTCTTACCCTTCTTCTCAGCCTTAGAAGATGGCACTATACCATTCTCTCTGGCCCAGTCAGCAGTAAATCTCTCGAGCTTACCAATAGATACAGGCTCACCCTTAATACCTCTGATACACTTACCTTCACACTGGCTCTCCTGTGGACATACACGACCACAAACAGCTGGAAGTGCACTTGACTCTGAGATAATCTCATAAGCCTTGGCAAAATCACCATTCTTAACCTGCTCAACAAAGCCAGGGATGTTAATAGAAACTGGGCAACCCTTTACACACTGAGCATTCTTACAATTGATACATCTGCTTGCTTCAGCCTGAGCTTCTTCTGCATTGTATCCAAGACAAACTTCATCAAAATTAGTAGCTCTTGCAGCTGGATCCTGTTCACGAACAGGAACTTTCTTTAATACATCTACGTTCATATTATCCTCCCGTTCTTAGTTACAGTTTCCACATCCACCATGATGTGTGTCGCCCTCTTCTAACTCAAGCATCTTACGACCCTCTTCAGTCTTATAAGCAGCAGCACGCTTCATAGCACCATCAAAGTCTACAAGGTGTCCATCGAACTCTGGTCCGTCAACACATGCAAACTTAATCTCATCACCTACAACGATACGACATGCACCACACATACCAGTACCGTCAACCATAACTGGATTCATACTTACAATTGTTGGAATCTCAAGCTTCTTAGTTAAGAGAGCTACGAACTTCATCATGATCATAGGTCCGATTGCAACACAAACATCATACTGCTTGCCCTCTGCAACAAGGTCCTCGATAGTCTTAGTAACCATACCAGCACGGCCATATGAACCATCATCTGTTGTAACATAGAGATTACCGGCAACTGCCTCCATCTCCTTCTCAAGAATTACAAGATCCTTAGTCTTGGCACCAACGATAACATCTGCGTCAACACCATTCTCGTGAAGCCACTTAACCTGTGGATAAACAGGTGCTGTACCAACACCACCAGCTACGAAGAGAATCTTCTTAGCCTTAAGTTCTTCCGCACTTAACTCTGTAAGTTCTGAAGGGCATCCAAGTGGTCCTACTACATCATGGAATGAATCGCCAGTCTTAAGTGATGTCATCTCCTTAGTACTTGCACCAATTGGCTGGAAAACGATAGTAATTGTTCCAGCTTCTCTATCATAATCGCAGATAGTAAGCGGAATTCTCTCGCTGTTCTCAGCAGTTCTAACAATAAGGAACTGACCTGGCATACACTTCTTAGCAACTCTAGGAGCTTCAACTACCATCTTATAAATGATGTCGTTGAGCTTCTTGGCCTCAACAATCTTGTACATAATCTCCTCCAATTTATAAAAAACTTATTATTTACAAAAGCCTTTTAATATTATGATACATCCAAGTGAAAATCAAGTAATATATCATACTACAGGCTAAAATGCCGCTATCACAAAGGAATCATTCAGACCCCTTCTAATCAAGTATACATCTCCAGTATTAACATCAACACCGAATATGTTATTAGTCATGGCTCTGGCCTCCGAACCATATACATAGTATTCCTTGTATATGTACATTGGAATCTCACCAATCTCTCTTAATTCGCCATAGAGATAACTGAAATTACCAGGATAATTCTTAGAAGCTCCCGTAAGATCAATAATATAGCCCTTAGCAACAAGATACTGATACAGATATATAAGTCCGACCTCTTCGGTGAATTCAGTATGGACCTCAAGCTTATAATTAGCCTCAACTATATCACTTGACTCATTCTGATTATTAATTGTTGCGAACTTATAATGAGAAATGCCCTGCTCCAGAGGAATAGGCTCTCCATATATTCTGCTATTTCTATCGGGGTCTGTTCCATCAACTGTATAGTAAGCATTGCATCCGGCAGGAACAGTAACCTTAATTACCTGAGGCTCTGTATAAGCACCTGACTCAAGGGATATAACAGGTGCATCGGGAGCTGTTGACTTAATATCATAGATTTTGCTGGCAACTGATGACCATACACCATATTCATTTTTAAAAATGGCCTTGACTGTATGATTGCCTTTACTAAGAACAATTGGCTCCGTGAAGATGGTGCTATCCTCGCTTGGCACTCCCCCATCAACTGTGTAGTAAATTGTACCAGCAGCTTCGTTAGTAAGGGTAATCGAGATATTCTCATCGTAGCTTCCAGCTTCCATGCTGTATTGTGGTTCATCTGCAAGATAATTAACAAAGGAAGCTCTTATCTCGTCATTAGCATTATGATGCAGGAAATCATCGATTGCATCATACATTCCCTCTTTTTCATACAGTGCAATAATCTGAGCATAAGGCAATGGGCTTGTAGGATCATAGACAATCATGTCCTTATATACCTCAATAGCCTTATCAATGTTATCAAGCTCCATATAGCAGTCAGCAAGCTTCATTCTATATTCAATTATAGATGGTTCAAGATCTACAGCTTTTTGATAATAATCTATTGCTTTTCTTATCTGGCCTTCAGCATACTTCTCATCGCCAATCTTAGTCTGATAAGAAGCAGAGCTTTCGTGAGAAATCATTATAAAAGCTCCAATGCCAAGGCTTATAACAAGAATGAGTATTCCTATAAAATAGAAAACAGACAGTTTCTTGTTAAGGAGTGCAGAATCAGATAGCAACCCCTCTTCTTCAGCTTCATGAATAATCTCTATCTCAGCTGTCTCTTCCAATATGCCATCGCCAATCTCAGGATTAAGCTCCATAACCATATTGTTGATGGATTCTTCAATACTAAGCTCAATCTCAGGTACAAAATCAGGAACAATCCTGATCTCTTCTCCACAATATTCGCATAGCATATTGCCTTCCTTAAGTGGTTTACCACATTTAGGACAAATCATTATATTTCCTCTTAGAACAGACCAGTAATCTGTCCGTCCTCATTAACATCAATTGAATATGCAGCTGGCTTCTTAGG
>DCIU01000046.1:4499-4708 GCA_002317245.1 Lachnospiraceae bacterium UBA1718 | reverse complement strand
GGCATAGTCATAATATCTCCAGTAAGGACAACGATGAAACCAGCTCCAGCTGATACATACATATCTCTTACTGTAATTGTAAAGTTCTCTGGTCTTCCGAGCTTAGATGGATCATCAGACAATGAGTACTGGGTCTTAGCCATACAAACAGGAATATTGTTGAATCCAAGGTCTGACAGCTTCTTCATCTCTTTGACTGCCTTACCATC
>DCIU01000046.1:0-4426 GCA_002317245.1 Lachnospiraceae bacterium UBA1718 | reverse complement strand
AATACTAAGGTCAAGGTCATAGATTGGCTTGAAGTTGCTCTCCTTGGTATCGATTGTCTCGATAATCTTCTTAGCTAAGGCAACTCCGCCTTCACCGCCCTTCTCCCATACTTCTGAAAGTTCGAATTCAGCTCCTCTGCTCTCACAGAATTCCTTAACAAAGGCTGTCTCTTCGGCAGAATCAGTGATAAATGAGTTAAGAGTTACAACAACTGGTACACCAAACTGCTGTAAATTCTCAATATGCTTCTCAAGGTTAACAATACCCCGCTTTAGAGCTTCAACATTAGGCTCCTTAAGGTTATCCTTAGCAATTCCACCATTGTACTTAAGAGCTCGTATAGTTGCTACAAGTACAACTGCATCTGGCTTAAGACCAGCCATTCTACACTTAATATCGAAGAACTTCTCTGCGCCAAGGTCAGCACCAAATCCAGCCTCAGTGATTGTATAATCAGCGATCTTCAAAGCTGCTCTTGTTGCTCTAACTGAATTACATCCATGAGCAATATTAGCAAATGGACCACCATGAACTATAGCAGGTGTATGCTCAAGTGTCTGAATGATATTAGGCTTAAGTGCATCTTTAAGCAGGGCAGCCATAGCACCTACGGCCTGAAGCTCTCCCGCTGTAACAGGTGCGCCATCAAGGTTATATGCAACAATTATTCTTGATAATCTGTCCTTTAGATCCTGAATATCCTTAGCAAGACAGAGAATAGCCATAATCTCACTGGCAACTGTAATAACGAAATGATCCTCACGAACAAATCCATCCATCTTACTGCCAAGTCCAATGACAATATTTCTTAAGGCTCTGTCATTCATATCAAGACATCTCTTCCAGATAATCTGTCTTGAATCAATTCTAAGCTCATTGCCCTGCTGAATATGGTTGTCAATCAAGGCAGCCAGGAGGTTGTTGGCAGAGGTGATTGCATGAAAATCACCAGTGAAATGTAGATTAAGATCTTCCATTGGAACAACCTGAGCCATTCCGCCACCAGCAGCGCCGCCCTTGATACCGAAGCATGGTCCTAAGGAAGGCTCACGAAGAGCAACAATTGCCTTCTTATTAAGCTTAGCGAAGGCCTGGCCAAGGCCAACTGTAGTAGTAGTCTTACCTTCACCAGCGGGAGTAGGATTAATAGCTGTTACAAGAATCAGCTTACCATCCACATTTGCCTCTATTCTGTTAAGATATTCGTCATCTATCTTAGCCTTATACTTACCATAGAGCTCAAGCTCATCACGAGATAAGCCTATAGTAGCTGCTACATCTTCAATTGGGTATAGTACCGCTTCCTGTGCAATCTCAATGTCTGTCTTCATACTATGTCCTCCATGTTAAACATATTCTTCAACATATTGTTCGAACTGCTCTGGCCCCATAAGAATAGCTCTAGGCTTAGTTCCCTCTTCTGGTCCAACAACACCAGCCTCACTAAGCTGGTCCATAATTCTAGCAGCTCTGTTAAATCCAATCTTAAACTTTCTCTGCAGACTTCCAATAGAAGCTTTACCAGCTTCTATAATGAACATACCAGCAGCAGCAAATAATTCATCTCTGTCATCACCTTCATCACCAAGGGCATTACTTCCACCACCTGCTGATGCGTTATTCATCTTAGTTAACAGATCACTCTGGTCATCCACTCCGTATTCCTGATCCTTAAGGAAATTAACAACATTGGATACTTCGCTATCCGAGATAAATGCACCCTGTACTCTGGCTGGCTTAGGATATCCCTGAGGATAGAACAGCATATCACCCTTACCTAAGAGCTTCTCTGCACCATTCATATCAAGAATAGTTCTTGAATCCACACCACTACTTACAGCGAATGCAACTCTACTTGGCATATTAGCCTTAATAAGACCAGTAATTACATCAACTGATGGTCTCTGAGTAGCAATTATCAAGTGAATACCACATGCACGGGCAAGCTGAGCAAGTCTACAGATAGATTCCTCAACTTCCTTAGCTGCGACCATCATAAGGTCTGCCAACTCGTCAACTATTATTACTATCTGAGGCATCTTCTTAGGTGCTTCAGGGTCATTAGCATCATAACCTTCTACTGCCTTGTTGTAGCCCTTCAGGTCTCTAACCTTATATTCTGCAAAAGTCTGGAATCTCCCTGTCATCTCTGCCACTGCCCAGTGAAGAGCTGCAGATGCCTTCTTAGGGTCTGTAACAACAGGTACCATAAGATGAGGAATTCCATTATATACACTAAGCTCAACAACCTTAGGATCAATCATAATGAGCTTAACATCATCAGGATGAGCCTTATATAAGATACTCATAATAATGGTGTTAATACATACTGACTTACCAGATCCTGTAGCTCCTGCAATAAGCATATGTGGCATCTTGGCAATATCAGTAACAACTACATTACCAGCTATATCCTTACCTACGGCAAAGGCAATCTTACTATCAAAGTTCTTAAAGGCCTTATCCTCAAGAAGTTCTCTGAAGCCTACCATTGAGCTCTCTTTATTAGGAACCTCAATACCTACAGCAGATTTGCCAGGAATTGGGGCTTCGATTCTTATATCAGTAGCTGCAAGGCTTAACTTAAGATCATCCGACAGGGATACAATCTTATTAACTCTTACACCCACCTCTGGCTGAAGTTCAAATCTTGTTACAGCTGGTCCCTGACTGATATCCGTAACCTTGGCACTAACGCCGAAGGTCTCCAGTGTGTCCTGAAGAGTCTTGGCAGTACGCATAAGCTCTTCCTTAGAATTCCCTGAAGAACTTACATTAGGCTTATTAAGCAGACTTGTATCTGGCATACGATACTTCTTATTAGTCTTCTTAGCTGATTTATTCATAGCCTTAAATGTATCCTTGGATATATCATCAAGGCCCTGAAGGTCTTTATTAACAGTTGCCTTAGGACGAGCTGTGCTTACAGGCTCATCATAAGCATCTGTCTGAGAATCCGCACCACCCTTATTAAAGGTAATATTCTCCATACCAGAGAGAGACACGAATTCTGTCTCCTTAACAGGTTCAGGAACCGCTTCTACTACAGGCTCAGCTATTGCATGAACCTCCTCAAAACTTACTGGTGTCTCGGCTGTAGTAACTTCAACAGGCGCAGGTCTGCCATATCTAGGAGCAACAACCTCATCATAAGGACTGTCAGCTCTTGCATAAGCCTTCTCTGTAACCTGATTGTCTTCAGTATCCTTAACCATGATCTCATGCATATCATCACGGAAAGCAGCTTTATTAGATGCTCCCTTAAGAGAAGTGTCAGCCATAACGCCCGAAACCTTCTTATCTCTTCTAGGAGTCTTATCAATCTCTGTTAATGCTTCTCCCTGATAGTCACTTACAGGCTCACTGCCTATTCCAACACCGATTCCGCGACGCTTCTTGGCATATCTTGGGACCTCCTCCTCATATACCTCTGAACCCTCCTCGTAATTACAGCGTTCATTAGCTTCTTCTCTTCTGGCTCTGGCATCAACTCTAGCCTGTCTGTAGGCTTCCTTGCTGTTATTCTTAATCTTACCAATCATATTCCTGCCCATTAGGACAATAATGCAGATAAAGATAAGAATAAATGTAACAAGCAGTGTACCCGACATGCTGAGGTAATTATCCATAAGATATGCAATAGAACCACAGATAACTCCTCCACCGGTTCTGTTATCTGCGCAATTAATCCATATATCTCTAATAGAATATGTGGACAGATCTCTAACTATACCCCATATCTCTTCGATTAGAATGCATATAAGCATAAATAGAACAACACTTGCAAAGAGCTTAATCTTAATACGTGTATTCTCTCTTGCCAGATAGCCAAAGAACACCAGAGCTACCAGTAGAATTGGAACTATATAAGCTAATGCTCCAAACAAGCCGAACATTCCCTTGGAAATAATCTCGCCAAATGAACCAATAACATGGAAATTACATAAGAACAGGAATATACCTACAGCAGCTGACAAAAGTACAACTATATCAGGATTAATCTCTGGTTCATCATATCTTGCATTCTTAGCCTTGCTGTTAGAACGTGATCTGCTATTGCTCTTATTATTATTCTTTCTTGCAGATGAGGATCTGCCCTTTCCAGAATTAGCCATTAATACTCCTTATAAATTATCAAAGACTTCGATATCATAATGCATCAAATCCTCAGGTACATCGAAATCATATTCTACATCTCTCTTAACTGCCTTTTTAGGTAATGGCAGAGGGCTCTCAAAGAGCTCAACCTTGGGTTCTTCTATAGTCTCTATATACTCAATTGAAGCTTCAGCCTGTGGCTCTTCAGATACAACTACAGCCTCAGTAACAACTTTGTCCTCAGTATTAGCTTCAATTTCGACACTAGCTACAGTCACACTTGTAGTCTTAGCTTCAGCGTCATCTACAACTACAGCCTCAGCCTCT
>DCIU01000137.1 GCA_002317245.1 Lachnospiraceae bacterium UBA1718 | reverse complement strand
GATACAGAAGAGAATATATAGGGTATTGTATACCTGCCACAAGGACATTCGTGCAAAATCTATGCGACTTAATACAAGTATGGGAACCACATGCTCTGTGGTGTGTCTGGTTGGTAATAGGGGCTTTTACATAAGCATCGGAGATAGCAGGGTATACATTATGAGAAGGCATACCAAATCCTCAAGACTAATATCCAGGGATGATACCAGGAGGGGAGCAGTTATCACATGTATAGGTCTGGGACGGTATAAGAGGATAAGAGGGAAGCACTTCTGCCTGCTAAGGGGAGATAGTGTCCTTATCTGCACTGATGGATTCTACAAGAGACAGGAGAGGGATATATTAAGTCGAAATGGTTATGAATCAGAAGGCCAGCCAGATGACTGGCTTAAAAGCCAGACAGAAAAAGTAAGAAAACGTGGTGAAAAAGATAATATTAGTGCAATTGTAATAAGAAATGAGGGACGATAATGCGAATAAATGACAGATATGAAATCATAGGGAAATTAGGTTCTGGAGGCACTGGAACAGTGTTCAAGGTGCGTGATGGAAAAATAGGGAAGATATGGGCCGCCAAGCTGATTATCAGTATTAGTGACCAGGAGATAAGAGCCTTAAAGGAAATCAATTGCCCCACTTTTCCCAGGATAGTTGATAGTGTAAGTGGAGAGCAGGGAACCTTCATCATAATGGATTATATAGAGGGCAGAAGTCTTAGAGCTTACACAGGGGGCAGAAACTGCAATGAGAAAGACAGGCTTAGGTGGGCTATGGAACTGGCAGCGGCTCTTAAGACTCTGCATGATGCTACACCATCAATGCTATATCTGGATTGTAAGCCGGACAATATAATAATTGATGCATCAGGGCACCTTCATCTGGTGGACATGGGCAGCATATATATGAAGGATATGAGCGACCCGGGAAGAATAAGCGGAACAGAGGCCTTCGCTTCGCCTGAACAGAAGCGGGGAGAGAGGCCAGACAAGCACAGTGATGTGTATTCCTATGGACGAACCCTTGAGAGGATTGTAATTCCTGACAAAGGAGACAGACTGCTTAAGAGTATAATAGGCAGATGCACACGTGAGAATCCAGAAGCCAGATTCCAGTCCATGAATGAGATACTGCATACCCTGGACAAGGGAAGGGGGCATGTGAACAGCCAGGCTATAATGTGCAGGACGGTGGATATAATGGTTAAGCTAATGATAGGACTTTTTACGGTGTTATCCTTCAAGTATTATAGCGACTACCTTGATCTGCTATATCTAATCTTAGGGAATATGCTGCTATTACTGTTGTGGAATATATGTAAGGACAGGGTGGCTATGTTCAGGATGGAAGACTATATATGCTATGAGGATATTCATATGGGGAGAGGGGCCAAGGTGCTGGGAATACTGATTGCAAGCGTGTCACTTGCAATAACAATGGGCTCTGTTAAGGCCTATGCGGAGACTGATAAATCTGTTACATTATATGATTCTGAGGGCTATAAAGTGTTATATAAGGGGCAGAGAATTAGTGTATTAGAGGATAATAATATTAAGGTATTCATCCCTTCTACGAGCATTGTAGAGGGAAGCGGACCAGTGCGTGCTGAACGTAGTAAGATAAGCAAAAAATAGTCAACTGGTGGTTTAATTGCATTGAAAAGAACACCCCACTACATTATACTAATAAGAGTAGTCGGTCCTGACTATGACTACAATATATATGGTTTACTAATACATTAGAATTACTGAAAAAGAGGGTAAAATGTTCAGAGATAATACTAAGGTTGTTAATATTGGTGGAGTGCTTATTGGTGGTGGCAATCCTATAGCAATTCAGTCTATGACTAACGTTCCTACAGAGGACGTTAAGAGATGTGTAGAGCAGATTCTAAGACTGCAGGAGGCAGGCTGCGAGATTATCAGATGTACAGTGCCTACTCTGGAAGCAGCAGAGGCAATTAAGGAGATTAAGAAGCAGATTAGTATACCACTTGTAGCAGATATTCATTTCGACTATAAGATGGCTATTGCTGCAATTGAGAACGGAGCAGATAAGATTCGTATTAACCCAGGTAATATTGGTGGCGAGGATAAGGTTAAGGCTGTAGTTGAAGCGGCCAAGGTGCGCAATGTACCAATCAGAGTTGGTGTTAACAGTGGTTCCCTTGAGAAGGAACTTGTTGCTAAGTATAAGGGGGTTACTGCAGAGGGAATCGTGGAGAGTGCCCTTGATAAGGTTCGTATGATTGAGGACTGTGACTATGACAATATGGTTATCAGCATTAAGTCATCGGATGTAATGATGTGCATTAAGGCTCATGAGATATTAGCGGGTAAGACTAATTATCCTCTTCATGTAGGCATTACTGAATCAGGAACAGTACTTAGCGGCAACATTAAGTCAGGTATTGGCCTGGGCGTGATTCTCTATCAGGGTATTGGTGATACCATCAGAGTATCCCTTACAGGAGATCCTGTTGAGGAGATTAAGTCAGCCAAGCTGATTCTAAGAACTCTTGGACTTCGTAAGGGGGGAATAGAGGTTGTAAGCTGCCCTACATGTGGAAGAACCAAGATTGACCTTATAGGACTTGCAACCCAGGTCGAGAATATGGTGGCTGACATTCCTCTGGATATTAAGGTTGCTGTTATGGGATGTGCCGTTAATGGACCTGGAGAGGCTAAGGAAGCCGATATAGGAATTGCTGGTGGCAATGGTGAGGGCCTGCTTATTAAGCGTGGCGAGATAGTTCGCAAGATGCCAGAGGACCAGCTGCTTAATGCACTGAGAGAAGAATTACTTAATTGGAATAACTAATGGACAATGATAAGCTTTTTCCCGAGGTATTTCCGGGACTAAAAGTGAATAAAGAGGTTATGTCTCTTTTTGAGAATGTTACCGTTAAGAAGGTCGCCATGAGCGCAAATGGCGACCTTCTTAAAGTATGCCTGATTTCTGATCATCTTATTCACAGAGAAGCTGTGGTTAAGATGCAGAAGGCCATTAAGGATCATGTATTCGGCAGTCAGAAAGTTGAGGTCAGAATTCTCTTCAAGTTCAGACTGTCTGCCAGCTACAATCTTCGGGTGCTGATGGATGTATATAAGGACAGCATTGTAGAGGAGCTGAAGGATATTGACCACCTTCTGGCTATTGCCCTTAAGGATGGCAAGGCAACGTTTACGGACGACAGGACCATGACCCTGTCTATTCCTGACTTGAAGAACAACCATTCCAATGAGAAGAGGCTGCTTGAATTCCTGGAGAAGGTTTTCACAGACAGATGTGGCGTAGATGCCATAATTGATATTGATTACTATACTAAGGAACCTAGTAATGTACGTGCCGCTGAAGAGACTATGATTAAGAGGCGTATAGCAGCCATAGCGGCTAATGCGGGTATTATTACTGACTATGATGAATCAGGAGCTCCTATAGTCACAGATGAGCCACAAATTGAGGTAAAAGAACCTGAGACTAAGCCAAAGGAAGAGAAATCCAACAAGCAGGCCAATGATTCAGAGCCTGTAAGAGAGAATAGACGAGCCCTTAAGAGAAGCGATAATCCTGATGTAATATATGGCAAGGATATTGACGGCGACTGCACTCCTATGAAGGATATTATGGGAGATATAGGCGAGGTTGTTGTCAGAGGTATGGTTGTATCTACCGAGGAGCGACAGATTAAGAACGAGAAGACAATATTCTTCTTCGATGTGTCAGACTTCACAGATACCTTCCACATGAAGGTGTTCGTTCATAATGATCAGGTCAAGGAACTGTCTTCAGGTCTTAAGACAGGAGCCTTTGTACTCATTAAGGGTACCGCTATGTTCGACAGCTTCGATGGAGAACTTACTATTGGTTCTATTCAGGGAATAATGTCTATTAAGGACTTCAGAGAACCAAGACTTGACCTGTCGGAGAAGAAGAGGGTTGAGCTTCACTGCCATACCAAGATGAGTGATATGGATGGTGTATCTGATGTTAAGGATATAGTTAATCGCGCCTACAAGTGGGGACACCCGGCTATTGCCATTACAGACCATGGAGTTGTTCAGGGCTTCCCTGACGCCAACCATCTGTGGGATGACCTGTGGGGGGGCTGGAAGAAGAAAAAGGAAGCTGACGGCGAGACGGCTAACCCTGATGAATTCTTCAAGGTAATATATGGTCTTGAGGCTTATCTTGTAGATGACCTGAGTGTAGTTGCTACTAATCCAAGAGACCAGATAATAGCAGACACCTGTGTTGTGTTCGATATAGAGACAACAGGATTCTCCTGCGTTAAGAATAAGATAATTGAGATAGGTGCGGTTAAGGTTAAGAATGGAGAGGTAATAGACAGGTTCTCTACCTTTGTTAATCCTAATGAGCCTATTCCATATAGAATTACACAGTTAACCTCTATCACTGATGAGATGGTAATGGATGCACGTCCGATTGAGGAGGTGCTCCCGGAGTTCATTCAGTTCATTGGTGATGCATATCTGGTTGCACACAATGCTTCCTTTGATACATCATTTATTGCTGAGAACTGCCACCGTCAGGGAATAGACTATGACTACACACATGTTGATACAGTAGAGCTGGCAAGAGTATTACTGCCACATCTGCCTAACTATAAGTTACATACTGTAGCTAAGGATCTTAATGTATCCTTAGAGCATCACCATAGAGCGGTAGATGATGCTGAGTGTACAGCCTGGATATATCTTGAGCTTGAGAAGAAATGCGCTGAGAGGAATATCTATTCGGTAGAGGACCTTGACAGCATGGAGGGCAACAGGGTTGATAAGGTTAAGAAGTTACGTGCTCATCATGCCATTATGCTTGCCAAGAATAACACAGGACGAGTTAATCTATACCACCTGGTAAGCCAGTCCCATCTCTTCTATATGCACAGAGGTAAGCCTTGTATTCCTAAGAGCCTCTTTAATGAATGCAGAGAGGGAATACTCTTAGGAAGTGCCTGCGAGGCTGGAGAGCTCTATGGCGCACTAATTGATGAGAGAAGCGAGGATGAGATTGCCAGACTCGTAGAATACTATGATTATCTGGAGATTCAGCCAACTGGCAATAACCAGTTCATGATTGCTTCAGACAAATATGAGAATATCAATTCAGTAGAAGATATTCAGGAGATTAATAAGAAGATCGTTGATTTGGGCGAGAAGTTCGGTAAGCCTGTTGTAGCGACCTGTGATGTGCATTTCCTTGATCCTGAGGATGAGGTATACCGTCGTATACTTATGGCGGGTGAGGGCTTCAAGGATGCTGATGACCAGGCACCACTATACCTTCGTACAACCGAGGAGATGATGAATGAATTCATGTACCTTGGCCGTGAGAAGGCTGAAGAGGTGGTAATTACTAATACTGTTAAGATCGCTGATATGATTGATACCATTAAGCCGGTCAGACCTGACAAGTGTCCACCTGTCATCGAAGACAGTGATAAGACACTTACAGAGATCTGCTATAACAAGGCTTATGAGATGTATGGTAATCCACTTCCTGAGATAGTTGAGGCAAGACTGAAGCGCGAGCTTAATTCCATTATTTCCAATGGCTTCGCTGTTATGTATATCATTGCTCAGAAGCTTGTATGGAAGTCAGTTGAGGACGGATATCTGGTTGGTTCCAGAGGTTCGGTTGGTAGTTCCTTCGTAGCAACAATGGCGGGTATTACAGAGGTTAATCCTCTTAGTCCACATTATTACTGTAAAAAGTGCCACTACTCAGACTTCGAATCTCCAGAGGTTAAGGCATACTCGGGACGAGCAGGAGTAGATATGCCTGATAAGGCATGCCCAGTCTGTGGTGAGCCATTAGTAAAGGATGGATTCGATATTCCATTCGAGACCTTCCTTGGATTCAAGGGTGATAAGGAACCGGATATTGATCTTAACTTCTCAAGTGAGTATCAGAGTAAAGCTCACAAATATGTTGAAGTAATCTTCGGAGCAGAGCAGGCCTTCAGAGCAGGTACCATTGGTACCCTGGCTGATAAGACTGCATATGGCTTCGTTAAGAAATATTATGATGAACGCGGCCAAAAGAAGCGTGGCTGCGAGATAAACAGACTGATTCAGGGCTGTGTAGGTGTACGCAGGAGTACAGGCCAGCATCCTGGTGGAATTATCGTACTTCCAGTGGGTGATGATATTGATTCATTTACTCCTGTTCAGCATCCACCTAAGGATGAGAACACAATAACTACACACTTTGATTACCATTCCATTGATCATAACTTACTTAAGCTTGATATACTTGGACACGAAGATCCAACTATGATTCGTAAGCTTCAGGATCTTACGGGTAGGGATCCACTTACAATCCCTCTTGATGACCCGGGAGTAATGAGTCTCTTCCAGAGTACAGATGCCCTGGGCATTAAGCCTGAGGATATGGGAGGTACACCTCTTGGATGCTTAGGTATTCCTGAGTTCGGTACGGACTTCGCCATGAACATGCTTATTGCTACCAAGCCCCAGGCCTTCTCTGATCTTGTCAGAATCTCAGGTCTGTCACATGGTACCAATGTATGGCAGGATAATGCGGAAGTGCTCATTCGTGAGGGTACTGCGACAATTTCTACAGCAATATGTACCCGTGATGATATCATGGTATATCTGATTGAGATGGGTGTAGAGAGTTCGCACGCCTTCAGTATTATGGAGAATGTCCGTAAGGGTAAGGTTGCCAAGGGCAAGTGTAAGGAATGGGCAGGCTGGAAGGAAGAGATGCTGGAGCACAATGTACCAGACTGGTATGTATGGAGCTGTGAGCAGATTCAGTATATGTTCCCTAAGGCACATGCAGCAGCATATGTTATGATGGCCTGGAGAGTTGCCTACTGTAAGATCAATTATCCATTACAGTATTATGCAGCATTCTTCAGTATAAGAGCCAAGGCCTTCTCATATGAGAGTATGTGCCAGGGCAGAGACCACCTTGAACTTCGCATGAAGGAGGTTAAGCAGAGACTAGCTGACAAAGCCACTGCCACTAAGAAGGATGAGGCTACACTTAAGGATATGAGAATTGTCCAGGAGATGTATGCAAGAGGCTTTGAATTTATGCCTATAGATATCTTCAGAGCACAGGCACGTTCCTTCCAGGTAATAGATGGCAAGATTATGCCGTCATTTACAAGTATTGAAGGTCTTGGTGAGACAGCTGCAGACCAGATGGTTGAAGGCTGTAAGGATGGTCCATTCTTATCTAAGCAGGACTTCAAGGAGAGGACACACGCCTCACAGACGATAACAGATATTATGGCTGACCTGGGACTCTTAGGTAACTTACCAGAGACCAATCAGATTTCAATATTTGACTTTATGGGCTAATTATTAAGGAGACAGATATGCATCAGTTTTTAACAGAATTATCAAGTGCTTCCCCAACACCAGGTGGTGGAGGCGCAGCGGCATTAATAGGAGCCATAAGTGCTTCATTGTGCAGTATGGTTGCTAATCTTACAACCGGCAAGAAGAAGTACGCACAGTATCAGGAGAGGATAGATGAGTATCTGGCAATTTTGCCGGGTATTATAGAGAACCTTGAAGCAGATATCAAGAAGGATGCAGATGCCTTCGCACCTCTTGCAGCTGCTTACTCAATGGACAAGTCATCACCTGATTATGAGGAGAAGATGGAGGCTGCAACACTTAATGCTGCCATTGCTCCATTAGAGATCACAAGAGATATCTATAATCTGGTACCTATCATCGAGGAGATGTCGGTGATCGGCTCAAGACTTGCCATAAGTGATGTGGCGGTTGCTGCTACCAGTGCTATAGCTGCCCTGGAGAGTGCAGTTATGAACATATATATTAATACCAAGTCACTTAAGGACAGGGAGACAGCTGACAGGATGAATGAAGAGGCTATTCATATGGTTAAGGATGGCAAGGAGAGACTTGGCAGAGTATATGACGAGATAATGCTTGGCCTTCGTGGTTAATGAGGAGAGAATATGGAAGAATGGAGAGGCATGCCTGTTGTTAAGGCTATTGCAGAGGATGTAACAGCAAGAATGGAAGTATTGGCTAAGAAGGATATTGTGCCAACACTTGCAGTTGTAAGAGTGGGAGAGAGAGAAGATGATCTGTCCTATGAGAGAGGTCTGACCAAGAGGTTCGATTCCGTTGGGGCCAAGGTAGTAGTTAAGGTGCTTCCAGTGGATGTATCTGAGGAAGAACTAGCCAGGGTTATTACAGAATGTAATGAAGATAAGGATATACATGGTATTCTCTTATTCAGACCATTGCCTAAGCACATTAATGAGAAGGCAGTTACAGAATTAGTATCTGCCCGCAAGGATGTAGACTGTATGACACTTACTAACTTCGCTCATACATTTGCTCAGGATGGACAGGGGCACGAGCCTTGTACAGCTCAGGCTGTTATGGAGATGCTTAAGTTCTATGGATACGATCTCACTGGCAAGAAGGCAGTAGTAATTGGCCGAAGCATGGTTGTAGGCAAGCCCCTATCTATGATGCTTCAGAAGAAGAATGCTACTGTGACAATGTGTCATACCAAGACGGTTGATGTGGCTGAGGTTTGCAGGGATGCTGATATTATCTGTGCAGCAGCCGGAGTGCCTAAGATGGTTACTTCTGATTACATGTCAGAGGGACAGGTAATCATTGATGTTGGAATCAATGTGGTTGATGGAGCCTTATGTGGCGACGTGGATTATGAAGCCGCTAAGGAGAAGGCAGCATATGCCACACCTGTACCGGGGGGAGTTGGCACTGTTACCACATCGGTATTACTACTTCATACTGTTAAGAGTGCTGAAGAAGTATAGGATAAATTGCCTAATAATGTTATAATTAAAAAAGATGTAAAAACTATAATTTGGAGGGAACATGAAATATAGTTATAAGGGAAAAGTTAACCAGGATGAAATAGGATTCTTCATTGATATTCCATTTAATATTTGGGAGATCTGTGAGAAGGAAGGTAATGTACCAGCAAAGGTTAAGGTTGGAAATACAGGATTTGTATGTAACCTTTTCCCACTTGGTAAGGGCTATTATCGTATACCAGTACAGCCAGAGGTTGCAGAGATCTTAGGGGATACAGATTACAAGATTAGCTTCAGAATTACTAAGTCTGGAGTTGATGACAGCCCATATTCTACAACTAATCCTATTAGAAAAATTGATTCGATTGAGTGTATCCATCAGCCAGCAGATGGTCTGTGTGGACAGTCATGTATAGCAATGTTAGCAGGCATTAGCATCGAGCGTGTAAGTAATATTATGCACTGTGCAGAGTGGCAGGCTACAATGGGTAAGATGATTGGTGCTCTTAACTATTTCGGATTTGAGCATTCAGAAGAGATTGTATATACACTTGGTGATCCAGATATTGCACTCCCTAAGTGCTGTATCATGATGGAGAAGATGGGTAGATACAATCATTACCTTATTGGATACGATGGAAAGTATTATGACTCAAGTGCAGGTGTTCTTGAGGAGTATGACTTCAGTAAGCTTACAGGTTATCTTGAGGTGCTTGTATAGTAGTATAGGTATAGGGGACTACGTTTAGTAGTAGAATTGGAGGAGACAGATGTCAATTTGGACAGATTTAGCTGGTAAATTAGAAGCAGGCAGCAAGGTTGCAGCAGCAAAGGCAAAGGACCTTTCACAGTTAGCACAGCTTAAGGCTCAGGTAGTTAGCTGTGACAACTTATTACTTAAGAACTATAAGGAGCTTGGTAAGGCTTACTATGAAGCTCATAAGGATGATGAGGAATTCCGGTATGCAGAGTGCATGGCTACAATTAAGGATGCTCTTGCTAAGAAGGATGCCCTTAATGCTCAGATAGCAGAACTTAAGGCTGCAGGCGGAGAGACTGCAGAAGAGGTTACTGAAGCTGCTGAGGAAGCAGAAGAGACAGTTGCAGAAGCTATCGAAGAAGCTACAGAAGTAGTAGAAGATGCTGTAGAAGAAGTAGTTGAAGCTACAGAGGAATAATTATTAGCAAATAATAATCCGTATTAATAATATAGGCGCTCACTTCATAAGAGGTGAGCGCCTATTAATATGCTTATATTTGTATTGTCAATTAATGATCGATTACTGTAGAGCAGCCAGGGCAGCATCAGCTTCAGCCTGCTGCAATGCTGCTGCCGCCGCTGCAGCTTGCATCTGCAGCTCAAGAGCCTGTTGAGCAATGATGGCTTCCGAATTAGGATCAGCCATAAAGATTGCATTATGAGGACATATATTAACAGTTGATACTGTACCATCCTCGTTAATAACTTCTGTTCCTGTATTAGCTGTACCACCTGTAAGGGTAGTAGAACCACTAAGAAGTGAAGCATCCTCAAGTAATGGAAGTTCGAATACACCCTCTGCCTTGAATGGACAGGTGTCACATGCAGGCTGCATAGTATATGAACATACTGTACCAGCATAGTGAACATCACAGTATTCTGTTGGAGTTGTACCCTCCTCGAAGATCTCAGTCTTTACACATGCATCACATAAGCCAGGCACTGGTAACTTACCAGACTTAGAACATACTGCACAGGATACGATTCCACCAGGAGTAGGGAATGACTGGTACTCAAGATCCTCATGAATTCTTGACATTACCTTCTTCCATACTGTCTTGGCAAGGTTCTTCTCTGATGCAGAAGATAACTTAACATTATTATCGAATCCGGCCCATGTAGTAGCAGTGTAATATGGTGTATAACCAGCGAACCATACATCATTATAATCAGATGTTGTACCAGTCTTACCAGCTATGGCCATTCCACCGAAGTTAACGCTACCACCAGTACCACCAGTTACAACGTCCTGCATAGCACTTGTGAGGAGATATGCAGTAGTCTGCTTAAGTACCTGACGAGTCTCTGGAATTGTATTATCCAGAAGAGTATTGCCATCATGGTCAACAACCTTGGTATATAGCTTTGGCTTGATATAAGTACCCTGGTTAGCGATGCAGGCATATGCTGCATTAAGCTCTAAGTTAGTAACACCATTGGTAATACCACCAAGAGCAAGAGACTGCTGGATATCTGAATAAATCATTCCATTAACCTCCTTACCAGATTCAAGGGTTGTGAATCCGAAGTTCAGAAGGTAATCATAACCAAGCTGAGGTCCAATCTGTGTCAGACACTTAACTGTTACGATATTCATGGAGTTCATAATACCAACTCTGAGTGAATTAATTCCTCTGTAATCAGAATTCCAGTTATGAACTGGAGTACCACTCGCATAATTGAATGGTGCATCATTATATACGGAAGCAAGTGTAAGTCCTGCACTGTCAAGGGCTGGTGCATATGTTGATACAACCTTGAAGGTTGAACCAGGCTGACGGGTAGTAGAAGTAGCACGGTTAAGAGTTCTGCTGGCTTCCTTCTGTCCACGACCACCAATCATTGCTACCACTTCACCAGTAGCTTGATTCTCAACTGTCAAGGAGATCTGTGGCTGAGGAGTAATAGATACTCGCTCTGCAAGAACAGTGTCGCCTTCCTCCATTACTGCCTGCTGATACTGATCAATTGCTTCATATGCGGCATCATAGCTGCTAAAGAGCATATTAAATCCTGCATTATCCTGCTTGAAATACTTCTTGAACATCTCAGAGCTGTGATTTTCTGTGTCGCCATTAGCTTTTCCAACAGACAGAGAGTAGTTGAGGTAATATCTTGTTCCTTCAGGATATGTCTCCTCATCAGAAGTAACCTCATCACAGATCTTCTGGATATCAGGATCCTGTGTTGAATAGATTGAGAGACCACCTGAGTAGAGAAGTGTATAGGCCTGAGTATCTGTGTATCCTGCTGCCAGGAGATCCTCATATACATCCTCTGTAACTGCGTCATCGAAGTATGAATTAACAGTTGTATCTTCTACAGTGTCGTTATAAGACTGAATTCTCGAATATACATCATCGTTAACTGCCTCATTATACTCGTCCTCAGTTATATAGCCCTGCTCCAGCATATTGTTAAGAACCTTTGAACGTCTCTCAGCATTGTTGTCTGGATGAGAGATAGGATTATATCTTGAAGGATTCTGAGTAATACCGGCAATTACTGCACACTCAGACAGAGTAAGCTCATATACAGGCTTGTTAAAATATCTCAGACTGGCTGCCTGAACACCAAGAGTGTTCTGACCAAGGTTAATGGTATTCATATAGTTGAGAAGGATGTCATTCTTCTCCATCTTCTTCTCAAGCTGAATAGCCAGATACTGTTCCTGAATCTTACGCTTAATCTTATCAATATTACTATTCTCACTTGTCCAGCTTGTGAATACGTTATTCTTAAGAAGCTGCTGAGTGATGGTTGAAGCACCCTGCGAGAGGTCACGGCTCTTAATAGCAGTAACACCGGCACGCATGATACCCTTGATATCGATACCATTATGAGAGTAGAAACGCTCGTCCTCGATTGCAACGAAGGCGTGAGCAAGATCCTCTGGTATCTTATCCCAGCTTACTGGGATACGGTTACTATCTGAAGCAACCAGCTTAGCTGTCTGATTACCCTGGTTATCATAGATAAATGTTGAGAAACCAGTTGGTGTTACATCAATATTACTAATGTCAGGAGCAGTATCAATGATGCCCTTGAAGACACCCAGACCTGCAGCTACACCGATAACGCCCACACCGATAATACCGATGAGTAAGAGCATAACCAGATATAGTGACAGCTTTTTAGCAAACTTTGTTCCTATGGAATTAAGCGAGCTCTGCTTGGCCTTAATTCCCTGTCTTGTATAGTTCATAATATATCCTCGTAATATGTGTATCTTCCTTCTGCATTATTATAAGAAGATACTCGTTCATACATCCTACGATTATAGCAAATAGAGATAGTAAAATAAAGCATTTTCATATATTCTTAAGACACTTTTAAGAATATGAAGACGTGTGATAGAATAGTGACATGGGTGAAAATATCAGATTATACAATACAATAGATGGGACTTCCGAGGGCGAGATTATTGAGAAGAAATCCCGCTTTATAGCTACCGTAATGCATGTTGAGAGCGAAGAAGAGGCCATAGCTAATATTGACAGGCTGAAGAAACAGTATTGGGATGCACGCCATAACTGTTATGCCTTTATTATTGGAAAAGGCAGTGAGACTATGCGCTTCTCCGACGATGGGGAACCATCTGGTACGGCTGGTAAGCCTATACTAGAAGTATTGAAGGCCAAGGAGCTTACTAATATCCTTGTTGTAGTTACAAGATATTTTGGTGGAGTTCTACTTGGAACTGGAGGGCTTGTCAGAGCCTATACAGATTCAACGCTAGAAGGCCTTAATAATGCGTCTCTTAAAAAGATGGTACTTGTTAAAAAGGTAGGAGTTACCGTTGACTATAATACTGTTGGCAAGCTCAAGTATCTGCTTGCAAGCAATGAAATAATTGTCATAGATGAGCAGTATACAGATATGGTTAAGATAGTTATTGCTGTTCCTGTGGATGAGCTACGGCAATGTCAGGATATGATTACTGACGCAACAGGTGGTAAGGCAGTATATGAACTGATGGAAGAGGACTATGTTGCCATCGATTATTGACACTACAATTTGGGAATTGTAAAATTATGAAATCGGCAGCACAAATAGGAGCATACTATGGATTACAATATCGAAGTAGAAGAGATTAGAAAACTTCTTGATACCAAGCAGTATACACGCCTCAGACAGAAATTATCTGAGATGATTGCAGCCGATGTGGCTTCAATCTTAGAAGAGCTTGAAGAAGAAGAACTGATGAAGGTATTCCGCATCCTTCCTAAGGATATGGCGGCGGAAGTTTTTTCTTATATTGACGTACAGGTACAGCAATACATTATCGTATCCATGTCAGAACGTGATGCTGGTAACATCATCGATAATCTGATGTCCGATGATGCGGCCGACCTGTTAGAGGAGATGCCTGCTAACATAGTTAAGAAGCTTTTGGCGGCAGCAAGCCCAGAGACCAGAAGAGATGTTAATAACCTTTTAAGATACCCAGAGGATTCCGCTGGTAGTATCATGACTGTCGAGTTCGTAGACTTAAAGGAGAACCTGACAGTAGAACAGTCAATAGACAGAATTCGTAACGTAGGTGTTGATAGTGAGACTATTAATATCTGTTACGTACTTGACGTTAGAAGAAAACTTGTTGGTACAGTTGCATTAAGATATCTACTCCTTAGTCAGCCTGATGAGATCATCGGCGAGATCATGAATGAGAATGTCATCTCAATCAATACCATGATGGACCAGGAGGAGGTTGCCAGACAGTTCCAGAAATACGACTTTACAGCCATGCCGGTTGTAGATAATGAAGACAGACTGGTCGGAATTATCACTGTCGATGATATCGTGGATATCATGGAGCAGGAGGCTACCGAGGATATTGAGAAGATGGCCGCTATCGTGCCTACTGATAAATCCTACATGAGAACAGGAGTCTTCGAGACCTGGAAGAGTAGAATTCCATGGCTTCTCTTACTCATGATCTCAGCCACCTTTACAGGCAAGATTATCAGCAGCTTCGAGGATGCCCTCAGCGTCTATGTAATACTTACAGCCTTTATTCCAATGCTTATGGATACAGGTGGTAACGCAGGTGGACAGGCATCTGTTACAATCATCCGTGCCCTGTCACTGGATGACATTGAGTTCGCAGATATTTTCAAGGTGCTCTGGAAGGAGATACGAGTTGCATTCCTGTGTGGAGCGACACTTGCAGTAGCTAACTTTGCCAAGTTAATAATCTTAGATCGTGTTGGCATCAACGTTGCAGCAGTAGTATGCATAACACTTCTTGCAGTAGTACTCATTGCCAAGATTGTTGGATGTACCCTTCCGATGTTTGCCAAGAAGCTCGGCTTCGACCCGGCTGTTATGGCATCACCATTCATCACAACAATTGTAGATGCAATCTCGCTACTCATATACTTCAACATCGCAACTAATTTATTGGGATTATAAAAATGAAACTGGGGGACGGGGTCAGAGTGTCAACAATAGACTAATAGCCCCGAATAAATAAAAAGCCACCACAGGACGTTGGCCCGCTGCAGGTTGCGTCGTGCCTTTAGGTACACGCAATCCGGAAGGGATCCTGTGGTGGCTTTTTATTTATTCGGGGCATACGGAATTCAGAAGTGACACTCTGACCCCGTCCCCCAGATTGATTAGTTGCTCTTGTTGAAGCCTGATCTCTTGCGGAGAAGGGAATCAAGAATCTTCTTGCGGATTCGAAGGTTATCTGGTGTAACCTCTAAGAGCTCATCTGTATCGATGAATTCAAGCGCCTGCTCAAGAGAGAGCACCTTCTTAGGTGTAAGTCTTAAGGCTTCATCTGCACTTGATGAACGAGTGTTGGTGAGCTGCTTCTTCTTGCAGACATTAATCTCAATGTCCTCAGTTTTTCCAGTCTGACCAATTACCATACCTGCATAAACCTTCTCGCCTGGCTCAATGAAGAGAGTACCACGCTCCTGAGCATTGAAGAGGCCGTATGTGATAGCTTCACCTGCCTCGAAGGCGATGAGTGAGCCCTGCTTACGGTAGGACATGTCTCCCTTGTATGGGCCGTAGCCGTCGAAGGTTGTATTGAGGATTCCGTTGCCCTTGGTATCTGTCATGAACTCACCTCTGTAACCGATAAGTCCACGGGATGGAATCTCGAACTCAAGTCTTGTATAGCCACCAGAGATTGATGACATACCCTGAAGCTCGCCCTTTCTTGATGAGAGCTTCTGAATTACGGAACCAGAGAATTCCTCTGGAACATCAACATAGGCAAGCTCCATTGGCTCAAGCTTCTGATTACGTTCATCGTACTTGTATAATACCTCAGCCTTACTTACCGCGAACTCATAGCCCTCGCGACGCATGTTCTCAATAAGTACTGAGAGATGAAGCTCGCCACGACCTGATACCTTGAAGCAGTCTGTGGAATCTGTATCCTCTACACGGAGAGATACATCAGTATTAAGTTCCTTATAGAGACGCTCACGCAGGTGGCGGCTTGTTACGAACTTGCCCTCAAGACCAGCGAGAGGAGAGTCATTAACCATGAAGTTCATGGCGATTGTTGGCTCAGATATCTTCTGGAATGGGATGGCCTGTGGATCATCTAAGGATGCAAGAGTATCACCAATCTTAATATCTGCGATACCTGATATTGCAACAATTGAACCAATCTCAGCTGAAGTAACTTCAACTTTATTTAATCCCTCGAACTCATAGAGCTTAGAGATCTTAACCTTCTTCTTAAGGTCTGGCTCATGGTGGTTAACGATATATACATCCTGGTTAACCTTGATTGAACCGTTATCAACCTTACCTACGCCGATTCTTCCAACATATTCATTGTAATCAATTGTACTGATAAGAACCTGTGTGCCAGCTTCTGGATCACCAGTTGGAGCTGGGATGTAGTCAAGGATTGTATCGAAGAGTGGCACCATATTAACACCTGGCACATCAAGATCAAGTGTTGAAGTACCTGCCTTAGCTGATGCGAATACGAATGGGCAGTCAAGCTGCTCATCACTTGCCTCAAGATCGATGAAGAGCTCGAGTACTTCGTCAATTACCTCTGTAGGACGAGCCTCAGGACGGTCGATTTTGTTAATGCATACAATAACTGGGAGCTCAAGCTCAAGTGCCTTTTTAAGAACGAACTTGGTCTGTGGCATTGTTCCTTCGAAGGCATCAACGACGAGAATAACACCGTTAACCATCTTAAGTACTCGCTCAACCTCGCCGCCGAAGTCAGCATGACCTGGTGTATCGATAATATTAATCTTGGTATCCTTATATGTAATAGCAGTATTCTTAGACAGAATAGTGATTCCACGCTCACGCTCGATATCATTGCTGTCCATTACTCGCTCAGCAACTTCCTGATTCTCACGGAATACACCTGACTGCTTAAGTAACTCGTCAACAAGTGTTGTCTTACCGTGGTCAACGTGAGCGATAATTGCTATGTTACGAATGTCCTCTCTGGTCTGTACCATAATTACTCCTTTTTCTTCTTATATATATGTAAAAAATCTTTAACTCAAACTGTTGCATTATATCATTAGTTTTTTTATCTTGCAATAATGTTATTAATTATTAGTTGGTTATCTTGGCAAAAATGTGTATTATAAAAATAGTAATACTATAAAATAAACTTTCACATTTATTACATTATTTAGACATCAGAAGAAAAGTGAGGACTAACTATGGAAGGCGAAAAATCAGCATCAGTTATTGTAAATGAATCTCTGCAATATAAGGAATATGACGACGTATTGACAAAAACTGATGATACTATAAATGCCAACAAGGAAAAGGAGATTTCTGAGGGCGTCAAAGAAGCGGAAAAAGATGCTGGTGCCATTCACGCTAACAGGATGGACATGCTAAAGAATGCTACTAATTCAACAGATAATACTGCACCTACAGAGCCGGAGATTAGCCGTGCGCAGGTACACCAGGAAGTAATGGCAAGACTAAAGCGAAATACGGGTAATGCTTCTATGAATGAATCAGAAGTGGCCATGGACCAGTATGACCAAGAAATGTCTAGAATGGATCTGGTAATTAACAGAGAGCAGTATAAAGACTTAAAGGAAGCTTTGGACAAGAGCACATTTGGATTCAAGGGCAATTCAGCATTTATGAAAGACTTCAAACAGTCTCTCAATGATCTGTCAGATGTTCTTGATAAGAAATGCTTTACAAAGGAAGAAATTGACGAGGGTGAATATCATAATGAAGCCAGTAAGATTCAGAATATGTACACAGTGGCAATAGCCAAGGCTGATACATATCTTAAGAATAGGAAAGGCGCAAAAACTCCTACAGGTAAGAAGAGATTTGCCATGGTTCAGGATATCCATGCCATTCTCTCTGGTGAAAAGAATATTTTTCTGGGGGCAGCACAGAATATTCTTGAGGACATGAAAGAGGAAAAGAACGCTATTAAGTTCAAGTCTCTTAAATGGTCAGACATTATGTACCACGTACGTGCTATAAAAATGCCTAAGGGAGAACTGGCTGAAGGTGGTGTCACAAAAAGCACCAAGAAGGTAAATCTGGAAGGTAAGGAATACTTCTATAAGAAGGAAGAAATAGTTAACCTACTTGATACGGATAGGGAGGGCTTCTTCAATATTACTGCTGACGTTGAGGACGATAAGCTGTTTATACAGAGGGGAATGACAAGAAGCGAGTGTGATGCTAAGAAGGCAACCGAGCTTATACAGGGAGCCAAGGTTAATTTTATAGCATTCATGGAAAAGAATGTGAGCCGAATTCGTCAGGACTCGGTAGATGAGGAGGATAGGAATCTTCTTAAGATATATAATGACAGTAAGACACTATTTGAATGCTTCGACAAGCTGAAGGATAAAACTGCCTTTTCACTGCTTAGGGACTATATGTGTGCATTAAATCCATCCTTTAAAAATAATGCACCTAAGATGAATAGATATATGATGGACATATATACGAGGCAGCTTGGCTTTATGAAAGATAAGATCAATAATGCATCTGACTGCCCACAGGATATTAAGCAGACCCTACTTACAAAGCTTGATGAGATGATAGAAGATCCATTACGTATTGAAGCTGCCAGACGTATTAATCTGACTGCGAAGGTTGCGGTTCATAATGGTATTGACAATGGCACAGAATTATCCCTGCGTAATGTTGCCACAAGCAGAATGGCTAAATACCTTGGAATGAATGACCTCATAGCAGAGTCGAAAACAGTGCTTGTTGAGAATGAAAATGGTAATCTAAACCGTGGTAACCTTATGGAAAAGGCCAGGGGTATGGAAATATATGATATTCTGGAAAAGTGTAAGGATGAAGGAAAAGAAGTAAAAGGTGCCACTATTACATCTGAAGCAGCTGAGAAGCTACTTAAGCTTTCAATGCTTGACTTTGTTACGGGGCAGCTTGACAGACACCTGGGTAATGTTCTCTTCGGATACGAGATAAGAGAAAGTAAAAGTAACAAGAATGAGGTTTATGTAGAGCTTACAGATATTCAGGGAATAGATAATGACATGGCCTTCGGTAGCTATAATGCTAATGAGCTGAAATATGGATATAATAGACTTGCCGGATTTATGAATAAAGATGGTGAAGGCTTGCTTAATGCTGTTACGCCAGATATTTTTGACAGCTTTGTTAATATAGACATCGACGAAGTTAAGTACCTGTTATCGGACTGTGGACTTAATGATAAAGAAAAGGATGCATTAAGTGATAGAATTGACTTTGTGAAAAACTATTTCGCCAGAAAGAAGAAGTCCATGAAGAGGCGTAAATTTGTCTGTGATGATCTTTCGTCAAGACGATACTTGAATCTTGTATATAATTCGGATATCAATAGAGGAGGAAGCTCTACGGGAATTATCGCAGAGCTTAATGAAGCATTTGGCTTAGCACAATTTAGTGGTCAGATTGAAATAATAAAAAAAAGTTGACACTGTCAAGGGCTAATGGTAGTCTAAAGGCAGCATATAGGTAGAGGTCGCGCAAGCAATAAGTACCTGAGTGGATGTGACAGCCACAGATGAAGTTCAGGGAAAGGGGTAAGCGCCGAAAGAGGAGATTAGCTGTTAATCGAGTCTTGGGCATATGGTTAATATCCATATGACTGTCATCAATTTTGATGGAGAGCTATCGAGCAACTTTTTCTAATTGTTTGACTGGCCCTGTGTCGGTCTTTTTTACTAATATGCGAATTAACCTATTAATCATATGGAGGGACAGTATATGTCATTATTCACAGGAGCAGGTGTAGCAATTATTACACCAATGCATGAAGACGGATCAGTTAACTATGAGAAGTTTGCAGAGATTATCGAAGACCAGATTAATGGTGGCATCGATTCAATCATTGTATGTGGTACAACAGGCGAGGCTGCAACACTTTCTCACGAGGAACACTTAAGCGTTATCGAGGCTTGCGTTAAGTACGTTAACCACAGGGTTCCAGTTATTGCAGGTACAGGTTCTAACTGTACAGAGACAGCTATTTATCTTTCAACAGAAGCTGAGAAGCTTGGCGTAGATGGATTATTAGTTGTAACACCATATTACAACAAGGCTACACAGAAGGGCTTATATGAGCACTTCAAAATGATCGCCGACTCAGTTAAGATTCCAATGATTCTCTACAACATTCCAGGCAGAACTGGTTGTACAATGACTTCAGCTACAGTTGTTAAGCTCTGTAAGGAAGTTGAGAATATCGTTGGTGTTAAGGACGCAACAGGCAATATGTCAGAGATTGCTAATCTTATGTCACTTGCTGACGGATGCGTAGATGTATACTCTGGTGAGGACGCACTTATTGTTCCTACACTTTCGCTTGGTGGTAAGGGTGTTATCTCAGTACTTGCCATCGTGGCTCCTAAGGAGACACACAATATCTGCCAGCTTTACTTCGATGGCAATGTAGCAGAGGCTACTAAGGAGCAGATCAGAGCTATTCCTCTTGTCAATGCTTTATTCTCAGAGGTTAACCCAATTCCAGTTAAGAAGGCTATGAACCTTATGGGTAAGGAAGTTGGACCACTTAGAAGACCTCTTACAGAGATGGAGCCTGAGCACGCAGAGGTACTTGCTAAGGTTATGAAGGAGTACGGAATACTCTAATCCGAAATTATGAATCAGATAGGGCATCTAAGCAGTTAGATGCCCTTTTTTATCCGACAATTTAGGTTGTTTGCAGGGGAATATATGGAAACACAGGAATTAACTTATTTACGAACTCTGGCTAAGCAGTATCCAACTATTGCTGCAGCCTCTACAGAGATTATTAATCTTCAGTCAATCCTTAGCCTTCCTAAGGGAACTGAGCACTTTTTAACGGATATTCACGGAGAATATGAGCAGTTTAATCATGTTATGAAGAACGGTTCGGGTGCTGTTAGACGTAAGATTGATGAGGAGTTCGGTAATACAATTACAGAGCATGACAAGAGAAGTCTTGCAACTCTTATATATTATCCAGAGGAGAAGCTTGAGATAGTGCAGGAGACAGAGGAGTTCCTCGACGACTGGTATACTATCACACTTCACAGACTGGTGCAGATGGCTAAGAGGTCTTCTTCCAAGTACACCCGTTCCAAGGTGCGTAAGGCCCTTCCTAAGAATTTCGCATATGTTATAGAAGAGCTTATAACGGAGAAGGCAGAAGTTGATGATAAGCAGGCCTACTACAATGAGATAATTAACACAATTATCAGTATAGGAAGTGCCCCTGACCTGATTACTTCCATGTGCTACCTGATTCAGCGAATGGTAGTAGATCACCTTCATATCGTAGGTGACATATATGACAGAGGTAAGGGACCACATATCATTATGGATACTCTATCCAGGTATCATTCACTGGATATTCAGTGGGGTAATCATGACGTGGTATGGATGGGAGCGGCAGCAGGACATCCTGCATGTATTGCAACTGTAATAAGAACAAGTGCCAGATATGGCAACCTTGATACAATTGAGGAGGGTTATGGAATTAACCTTATTCCTCTTGTTATGTTCGCTATGAAGGTATATGCAGATATTGACTGCAGTAAGTTCGCAATTAACTTCAATGATTCATACGATACAAGGGACCTTGATCTTGATACCAAGATTCATAAGGCTATCACAATTATTCAGCTTAAGCTGGAGGGACAGATTATCAAGAGACATCCTGAGTTTGGCATGGATGACAGACTATTACTTGATAAGATTAATTATGACAAGAAGACAGTTACCATTGGTGGCACAGAGTATGCCATGAATGATACTGATTTCCCAACCCTTGATCCTGCTGATCCATACAATCTGACTGCTGAGGAAGCTCTGGTTATTAAGAGATTATCATCAGCCTTCAGACACAGCGAGAAGCTTCAGAAGCATGTTAAGTTCTTATTCTCCAAGGGTGGATTATATAAGGTTCATAACTCTAACCTTCTCTATCATGGATGTGTACCTATGGATGAAAATGGCAACTTCAAGGAAGTTGAGATCTATGGTAATAAGTATTCAGGCAAGGCCCTCTATGATGTATTAGACAAGTATGCCCGTATGGGATACTATGCCAACGATAAAATTGAGAAGATTAAGGGTCAGGACATAATCTGGTATATCTGGACAGGCCCTAATTCACCTGTATTTGGCAAGGATAAGATGACCACCTTCGAGAGATATTTCATCGAAGACAAGGCGGCTCACAAAGAGACCAAGAATGCGTATTACCGTCTCAATGAGAACGAGGAGATAATCAATAAGATTATGGAGGAGTTCGGTTTAGATGCCAGCCATTCACATATTATTAATGGTCATGTGCCTGTAGAACTCAAGAAGGGGGAGACACCTGTTAAATGCGGCGGCAAGCTCCTAATTATTGATGGTGGTTTCTCTAAGGCTTATCAGGGCAAGACAGGAATTGCAGGTTATACCCTTGTTGCCAACTCACATGGAATTAACCTTATTGCCCATGAACCTTTCGACAGTAAGGAAGCAGCAATACATAATGAGACAGATATTATCAACGACACTATTCCTGTTGAGACTGTGACTGGTGGCAGATTACTTGTTGATGATACCGATGTCGGTGTAGAACTCAGGGCTACAATTGAGCAGTTGAAGAAGCTGGTTGCAGCTTATAGAAGTGGTATCCTGGTAGAGAAGGATAGTTAAGGAAAAATCAATGCGATTCAGACCATGTATAGATATACATAATGGAAGAGTGAAGCAGATTGTCGGAGGCAGCCTTAGCGATAGCAAGGGCGCTACTGAGAATTTCGTATCCGATGTTCATTCAGATTATTATGCAACATTGTATAAGGAGAATGACCTTAGAGGAGGACATATTATCCTTCTTAATAAGTCAGGCACTCCTGAATATGAGGATACTAAGAAAGAAGCTGTTCTTGCCCTAAGTACATATAAGAATGGAATGCAGATTGGCGGAGGTATTACAGCCCAGAATGCTAAGGAGTATATAGACGCCGGTGCAAGCCATGTAATTGTTACTTCCTATATATTTACTGATGGAAAGCTTGACAGAAGCAAACTTGAGACACTGGTTAGGGAAGTGGGTAAGGAACATATAGTTCTTGACTTAAGCTGCAGAAGGAGAGAAGACAGGTACTTTGTCGTAGTTGACAGATGGCAGACCTTCACTGACACTGAGGTTACACCTGAGATAATGGCAGAGCTATCACAGTACTGTGATGAGTTCCTGATTCATGGAGTTGATGTTGAGGGAATGAGACAGGGTATTGACGAGGACCTGCTTAGATTGTTGGCTAAGGTGGACAGTCTGCCAGTTACATATGCTGGCGGTGTCCGTGATATGGATGACATAGACAGAATAGAGAGATTAGGCGGAGGCAGAATCGATTTTACAATAGGAAGTGCTCTTAATATCTTCGGAGGCAGTCTTGACTTCCAGGAAGTGATTAGAAGAGTAGCAAAATAAGACACTAAAAAAGACCATCCGAAGATGGTCTTTTTTGGACTGCAGATTAAAGCTTTGTAACATTAACTGCCTGTGGTCCCTTAGCTCCGTCAACAACCTCGAATTCAACGGCTGCGCCCTCTTCAAGTGTCTTGAAACCATCCATGTTAAGTCCTGAATAGTGAACAAAAACATCGCGACCTGACTCGTCATTTATAAATCCATAACCCTTCTGGTTATTGAACCACTTTACTGTACCTTTGATCATTGTGTCTTTCCTCCGTAAAATGAATGTATTGCGTATCGCAATACAACTAATATAGCACTATTTTGTGGTAATGTATATAAAAAAACTGTCAATTGACACTCAATTTGATTATCATACTTTAATGTGCTAAAATTGTATTCTGTATGGAGGTATTCCAGTGGGAACGAAAAAGAAAAAGCGTAGACGCAAGACGAACCATTACGTAGTTCGTATTTCGGATAATCCTAAGCAGTCTACACAGTCAAGGCGTTCAACACATGGTTCCAGAAGATTTTGGACAACGATTATTGCGGCAATTGTTTTGACAATAATTGCATTCGTAGCTCTTCTTAATTATAGAAGTGAGCTCTTAGTTAATCGTGAAGCGTCTTATATGGCTACAATTGAAGAACTTAAGAACGAGAACGAGAAGTTAGCTCTTGAGAACGAATCTCTTAATGAGAAGATTACGATTCTAAGTGAGACAGTTAATCACAAGAATGAAGAGGTTCAGGCTATAGCTGAGAGAAGCTTGCCAACTGGCTTCCCACTATCAGTTGCTGCTGATATTAATGAGAAGACTGAGGAAGTTCAGATTGATGGCGATTATACCAGCAGGCCAACTCTCTTATTCACAGCCAGCGATGGTACATATGTGCTTGCAGCAGGAGATGGTGTGGTATCGCTTGTGACAGAAGAGATTAACTTCGGTTGGGAAGTCCAGATTGATCATGGTAATGGATATGTTACTTCTTATAGGACTAATGCAGAGCCTAAGGTCAAGGTAGATGACGAAGTTGTCAGAGGCGGAATCTTGTACGAGATGAAGTCTGAAGATGATGAGCCGGCTAAAATGGCATATCAGATGCTGAAGGATGGTAACTATATTAATCCAACAGAGTTATTAGAGATTAACGGCTAATAGCTGGCAGGAGGATGTAATGGCTAGGAAGAATAAGAACCGTGCAACAGGTGAGAACACTGTAATAGGTACAGGTACAGTTGTTGGCGGAAGCATCGTTTCGGATGCAATGGTAATAAGAATAGATGGTAAGGTTAATGGGAGTGTTGATACTAAAGGTGATTTAATCATCGGGCCAGAAGGCGAGGTTAATGGGGATGTAACTGCATTTAGCCTTATATTAGCTGGTAAGGTAATTGGCAATGCTAACGTTAATCATAGAATCGAGATTGAAGCAGGTGGTAAGCTGATTGGCGATATTGAGACTGAGCTTCTTGCTATGGATGAGACAGCAATGTATCAGGGCAAGGTCACAATGAGAGGCCTTGCCGAAGAGGTGGCAGCTACTGAGCCAGAGGCAGCCCCAGTAGTTAATAATGAACCTGCAGAAGAAGATAATAGTTCAGAGGAATCTGTCGAAGAAGAGAAGACAGAGGATGGAGAAGAGGCAAAGGACAATGAATAAGAAGATTCACACAGATGCTGTAGATCATATGGTTGAAGCTATTTTAGCTCTTGAGAATAAGGATGAGGCATATGACTTCCTCGAGGATCTCTGTACAGTTAATGAGATTATTTCTTTATCACAGAGATATGAAGTAGCTACTATGCTTACACAGAAGAAGACATATCTTGACATTGCTGAGAAGACTGGTGCTTCAACAGCTACTATCAGCCGTGTTAACAGATCACTCAACTATGGATGTGATGGATATGAGACTGTATTCAAGAGATTAGGTATTAAGTAATGACACTGGACCATGAAGATCTGATTAACAGCATAATGGCCAGTCTGAACAGGCTGGAGTTCATTAAGGCTGATGATATTCCTAATATCGACCTGTATATGGATCAGGTAACTACATTCATGGAGAGCAGACTTAAGAATACTACCCGTAATCCAGGTGAGGACAAGGTTCTTACCAAGACTATGATTAACAACTATGCTAAGAATAATCTACTTCCTCCACCAATCAAGAAGAAGTACTCTAAAGAGCATATGTATTTACTCATAGTGATCTACTACTTCAAGAATGTATTATCAATTAATGATATTGATGCAGTTATCACCCCTTTCAAGGATAAATATTTTGAAACGGGTAATGGTAAGATTACCATGTATGACATCTACGAAGGAATAAGAACTACTGCAGAGGATATGACTGACAGAATCAAGGACAGTCTTCTTGAGACATATCGTGCTGCATCTGAGATTTTTCCGGAGACGGAAGGTGAAGAGAGTCAGCTGCTGACAATGTTTTCTTTTATAACATTGCTGGTTCTTGACGTTTATATTAAAAAACTACTTATCGAAAAGCTCGTTGACGGTTATAATGATAGTATAAGATTTAACGATGATAAGAAGAAAAAATAGACATTGTAAATAATCTAGTATTAGGAGGGACAAGACAATGGGATTTATTAAAAATCAGTTACTCAGTGTTATTGAGTGGAATGAGACTAAGGAAGGCGAGTTATTCTGGAAGTTTGACAGCTCTGAGATCAAGAAGGGATCAAAGCTCATTATTCGTCCGGGTCAGGATGCTATCTTCCTTCATAATGGAGCAATTGAAGGTGTATTCGAGGACGAGGGTACATATGATATTGAGACAGAGATCATTCCTTTCCTTACAACACTTAAGAGCTTCAAGTTCGCTTTCAATACTCCTTTCAGAGCAGAGATTCTGTTCATCAATACTAAGGAGCATACAGTAAAGTGGGGAACCAAGAACGCTATCAACCTCCCAGCAGCAGGACTTCCAGGTGGAATGCCAATCAGATCATTTGGTACATTCTCATGCAAGATTGCTGATCATGATGTACTTATTGATAAGGTTGCTGGAATTAAGAACTCATATAATGTTGAAGATGTTAAGGAGCGTATTACAGCTAATCTTGACCAGACACTTATGTCTTGGATTACAAGAGAAGGCAAGGATATGTTCAACCTTCAGGCATATGCTCGTGAGATCGCTGAGGGAATCAGATCAGACCTTGATGCTGATATGTCTAAGATTGGTATCTCTATTACAGAGTTCACAATCGAGAGCTTCTCTTATCCAGAAGAGATTAAGAAGATGCAGGAGAAGGCAGCAGCTCAGGCAATGGTTGGCGATGTTAACAAGTACACACAGATGGCTATGGCAGACTCAATGGCTAATGGAACAGGTGGCGGCTCTAATATGGCTAACAGCATGGTTCAGATGCAGATGGGTATGGCTATGGGACAGCAGATGGTTCAGAATATGCAGAATAGTGGCATGATGGGTGGACAGGCAGCTCCAGCTGCAACTGCAGCACCAGCAGGCGCTAAGTTCTGTCCTAACTGTGGAACACCTACTAACGGAGCTAAGTTCTGCTCTAACTGTGGAACACAGCTTGGCTAATTAGGAATCAGCTTACTAATGGACTTAAGACCACTTGAGAACATTCAAGTGGTCTTTTCTTGTGAAAGGTAATAAGAGTGGGATATTTAGATACACTTAATGATATGCAGCGCGAAGCGGCAACTACAATTGAAGGACCAGTATTAATCCTTGCGGGAGCTGGATCTGGCAAGACCAGAGTGCTGGTTCACAGAATAGCCTATATGATTGATGACTGTGGTATAAGCCCATGGAATATTCTGGCAATCACATTCACTAACAAGGCCGCTGGTGAGATGCGTACCAGGGTTAATGATATAGTTGGGCAGGGAGCTGACAGTGTATGGGTATCAACCTTCCATTCAATGTGCGTAAGAATCTTAAGAAGACACATTGACCTTATAGGCTTCGATAATAACTTCACCATATATGATACTGATGATCAGAAGACAGTGATGAAGGATATTCTGAAGCGACTTAATGTGGATCCTAAGATGCTTAAGGAGAATACAGTATTAAGGGCTATATCATCAGCCAAGGATGAACTAATAGACCCAGAGGAATTTGCAGAGAATTCAGCAGGTGACTGGCGCCAGGAGAAGATAGCCATGCTCTATACTGAGTACCAGAATACCTTAAGGAAGTCTAATGCCCTCGATTTTGACGATATAATTGTTAAGACAATTGACCTCTTCAATGAGTGTCCACAGGTATTAGCCAATTATCAGGAGAGATTCAGATACATAATGGTCGATGAGTATCAGGATACTAATACTGCCCAGTTCGAACTAATCAGACTCCTGTCAGCAAGATACCGTAACTTATGCGTGGTAGGTGATGATGACCAGAGTATCTATAAGTTCAGGGGGGCCAATATAAGCAATATTCTGGACTTCGAGAAGGTATATAAGGAGGCCAAGGTTGTTAAGCTGGAACAGAATTACCGTTCAACACAGACAATTCTTGATGCAGCTAATGCTGTAATTGCCAATAATACTGCAAGAAAGAGCAAGTCGCTCTGGACCGATAATGGCAAGGGTGACAGAATCCACTACAGACAGCTGGATAATGCTTACGAAGAGGCTGAGTTCATTGCCTCTGATATTGCCAAGGCTGTGAAGAGGGGTGAGTATTCCTACAGCCAGTGCGCTGTATTATACAGGACAAATGCCCAGTCACGTATACTTGAAGAAGCCTTCATTAGAGAGAATATGCCATATAACATTGTTGGTGGCGTTAACTTCTACTCACGTAAAGAGATTAAGGATATGCTTGCATATCTTAAGACAATTGAGAATGCTGTAGATGATGTGGCGGTTAAGAGAATAATTAATGTTCCAAAGCGTGGAATTGGCCAGACTACCATAGGCAAGGTGAGCGATTATGCATCGCTTCATGAGATAAGCTTCTATGATGCCCTGTGTCAGGCTTCGGATATCCCAGGCCTGGGCAAGACTGCTCTGAAGCTGGATGGATTTGTAGACAGCATAAGGGTGTATAGAAGTAAGAAGGAATTCTTATCTGTTAAGGAACTTCTCGAAGACGTAATTAAGACTACAGGATATGTAGAGGAACTTGAGGAATCTGATGAGGATGATGCAGAGGACAGGATCCAGAATATTGATGAATTAATCACTAAGGCTGCTGATTATGATGATAGTGCAGAGGAGCCTACACTTCGTGACTTCCTGTCAGAGGTAGCCCTTGTTGCCGATATTGACAGGCTTGATGAGAATCAGGATATGGCAGTTCTGATGACTCTTCATGGAGCTAAGGGTCTTGAGTTCGATAAGGTAATTATTGCTGGAGCAGAGGATGGAGTATTCCCTAGTTCATCGGCTATCTTCGATGAGGATCCAACTGCTATTGAAGAAGAGAGAAGACTTGCCTATGTTGGCATCACAAGAGCTAAGAGGGACCTTACAATTTGCCATGCCAAGTCAAGAATGATAAGGGGTGAGACCCAGTACAATGCGGTGAGCAGATTCGTACGTGAGATTCCAGAGGAGCTTATGGATAATAAGCCACCTAAGACCCGTAAGATGGACTTCGATGACTATGATGACTTCTCTACTGAGAGAATCAGCTTCAAGTCTAAGCCATATGGCGGTGGCTATGGTGACTCAGTGGCAGGATCTTTTGCCCTGCCTAAGGCTACTGTTAAGCCTAAAATCACTCCTCTTGATAAGAAGCCATATATTGCCAAGGGTATTGGTTCCTTATCGGGTAATGGAATCAGCAAGGGAATTCAGTCTTCTGGCAAGCTTGAATATGGAGTTGGAGATCGCGTCTCCCACGTTAAGTATGGTCTTGGAACCGTCAAGGCGGTCAGTGAAGAACCAAGGGACTTCAAGGTGACTGTGGAGTTCGATGGAGCAGGACAGAAGATTATGTATGCGGGATTCGCCAAGCTCAAAAAAGAGAATTAAATATTTATTAATTTGCTAGTAGTATTTGTCATTGTATGCTAGAATAATCACTAGTAATTGAACCTATCAGGAGGTAATAGTATGGCAAGAGTAGATGAGATAATTGATGCTATTAAGGAAGCTGCTAATATGGTTAACAAGAAGGAGAAGAAGGTTAACGTAGTGGCAATTATTCTTATTGCATTACTTGTAATTGTTGCAATAGCAGCAGCGGTATTTGCTGTATATAAGTTCGTGTCTCCTAAGTATATAGATGAGGACGATCTTGATTTCGAGGATGACGACTATGAAGAGTTTTTCGAGGATGAGGACGAAGAGTCAGTTGTACCAGTTAAGGAAGAGCCTGTTAAGGAAGAGCCTGTAGAAGAGCCTAAGGCTGAAGAGACTGTAGAAGAGTAATTCTACATTAGATAAGAATAGTATTTTGCATAACCTTCCATTGTGTACTTACAGAATGGAAGGTTTTTTGATGGAGATATATATGAAAAGAGGAGATATTGTAACTGGAAGAGTTGAGCGTGTGGACTTTCCTACTAAGGGACTGGTGAGAATCGATGATGATCATACAGTGACTGTTAAGAACGTTGTTCCAGGCCAGCAGGTATCTGCAAGGGTAAAAAAGGTCAGACATGGCAATGCAGAGGGTAACCTTATAGAGATTCTTGAAAAGGCAGATAATGAGATAGAGCCTGAATGTCCACAGTTTGGTATCTGTGGTGGATGTGCTTATCAGAATCTATCTTATGAGGACCAGTTATCACTTAAGGCGTCACAGGTGAAGCGACTTATGGATGCCGCCATCGGTGAAGGCAATTATGAGTGGCTTGGCATTAAGGGCAGCCCTGTAACTTGCGACTATCGTAATAAGATGGAGCTTACCTTCGGAGACGAATATATTGATGGTCCATTAGCCCTTGGTATGCATAAGCGTGGCAGCTTCTATGATGTAGTGGATGTTAGTGCCTGTAAGATATGTGACGCAGACTATAGGCGGATAATTAGTGAGACGCTGGTATTTTTCCAGAGCAGGGATGTCAAGTTCTACCATAGAATGAGACATGAGGGATATCTTCGCCACCTGCTTGTTAGGAAGGGGACCTATACCGGTGAGATATTAGTGGCTCTTGTTACCAGCACACAGATTGATAAAAATGAAGAGACTAAGTTCTTGGAAGAGTATAAGGAGATGCTCTTAGACCTTCCTACGGAGGGTAAGATTGTTAGTATTCTTCATACCAAGAATGACTCTCTGGCGGATGTGGTTCAGTCAGATGAGACTGACACCTTGTACGGTCGTGATTATATTACAGAGAAGATGTTGGGAATGAACTTCAATATCTCGGAGTTCTCCTTCTTCCAGACCAATACTAAGTCCGCAGAGGTATTATATACAACTGCCCGTGACTTCATCGGAGAGCTTGGGGATAAGGATAAGATTATCTATGACCTCTATAGTGGAACAGGCACCATTGCTCAGATGATGGCCCCGGTAGCTAAGAAGGTTATTGGTGTTGAGATAGTAGAGGAGGCCGTGGAGGCAGCCAAGGAGAACGCTAAGTTAAATGGGCTTGATAACTGTGAGTTCATTGCGGGAGATGTGCTTAAGGTGCTTGATGACATTGAAGAGAAGCCAGACTTCATTATCCTGGATCCCCCAAGAGATGGTATTCATCCTAAGGCCCTTCGCAAGATTATTGATTATGGTATCGACCGAATGATCTATATATCCTGCAAGCCAACCAGCCTTGCCAGAGACCTTGAAACCTTCCTTGGAAATGGCTACGAGGCCAGCAAGGTAATAGCCGTAGATCAGTTCCCTGGCACTGGGCATGTGGAGACGGTCGTGAAACTTGAGCGGAAAGATGTCAAGAGTAAAGACTATATTGAAATTGGTATTGATGCTGAGGATTACTATAGAATTAAAAACAAAGGCAACAATCAATTTTAATTTATAATTCGCATGGA
>DCIU01000090.1:14079-20670 GCA_002317245.1 Lachnospiraceae bacterium UBA1718 | reverse complement strand
AAGATAAAGCTCGAGAAGGAAGCTGAATGGCGGACTAAGAATAAAGAAATAAGCGAAATCAGGGAAAGTAACAGAAGCAAGCGCAAAGAGCTTGTAAGTCAGAAGATTGTTGATCTCTTCCCGTTCTTGTACAAGGATAAGCAAGGTTAAATGTAATAGATTACAAAAATAAAGCCTCGGCAATTGCCGAGGCTTTATTTTTGATAGGGGGTCCCTGTCCCCCCGTATCAAAAAATGACACTCTGACCCCGTCCCCCAGGGTCATTATTACTTGCAAATTCTATTTACTGCTTCGATGGTCTTGTTAGCATCGCCGAAGGCTGTAAGGCGGAAGTAACCTTCGCCTGATGGGCCGAAGCCTGAGCCTGGTGTACCAACTACGTTCTTCTCTGTCAAGAGGTAGTCGAAGTAATCCCAGCTTGTCATTCCATCTGGAGTCTTGAGCCAGATATATGGTGCGTTAACACCACCTGATACTTCGTAGCCTGCTGCCTTAAGGTTGTTATAGATGTATGAGGCATTGTTCATGTAGTAATCTACAAGGCCTCTGATCTCCTTCTTGCCAGCTTCAGAGTATACAGCCTCACCAGCCCTCTGGATGATGTATGGTGCTCCATTGTACTTAGTACCATGTCTTCTAGCCCAGAGAGAATGAAGCGCTACGTCCTCTACTACTATATCCTTAGGGATTACTGTGAATCCAAGTCTTACTCCTGTAAAGCCTGCGTTCTTAGAGAAGCTTCTAAGCTCGATGGCACATGTTCTTGCGCCCTCACACTCATATATTGAGTGAGGGATATCTGCCTCTGAGATATATGCTTCGTAAGCTGCATCATAGATAATGATTGAGCCATTCTTGTTAGCGTAGTCAACCCACTCCTGTAAAGCTGCCTTAGTAATAGTTGCTCCTGATGGGTTATTAGGGAAGCAGAGATAGATAAGATCTGGAACCTTATCAGGAAGTTCTGGAAGGAAGTTAGTCTCCTTGGTACATGGCATGTAGATAATATCTGACCACTTGCCGGTTGCTGCATCAAAGCTACCTGATCTTCCTGCCATTACATTAGTATCTACATACACTGGATATACTGGATCACATACAGCAATCTTATTATCTCTTCCGAATATCTCCTGAATATTACCAGAATCACTCTTGGCTCCATCTGATACGAATATCTCATCCGCGTCTATATCACAGCCTCTTGCCTTATAATCATTATCGGCAATAGCACTTCTTAAGAAGTCATATCCAAGATCTGGAGCATAACCCCTGAATGTACTTGCATCCGCCATCTCATCAACTGCACTATGAAGTGCGCCAATGATAGTAGGTGTAAGAGGTCTTGTAACATCACCTATACCAAGGCGAATTATATCTGCCTCTGGATTAGCTGCAGAGTAAGCATTTACCTTCTTAGCAATTGTTGAGAACAGGTAACTACTCTGAAGCTTTGTATAATCTTTATTAATCTTTGCCATTTGTATTCCTCCCCACTCGATGTCCTAAATCTCAATTGAACCGTCGAATACTGTAGTAGCGGGACCCGTCATATATACGTGGTTGTCTGCCTCATCCCATTTAACGTGTATTGTTCCGCCTAATACCTTAATATCAACTTCTCTGTCTGTAAGTCCGTTGAGAACTCCCGCAACTGTCAGTCCACAACATCCAGTACCACAGGCCAGTGTCTCGCCAGTTCCTCGCTCCCATACTCTCATGCTGATATGGCTCTTATCGATATTCTGTACGAACTCCACATTAGTCCTCTTAGGGAAAAATGAATGATTCTCAATGTAAGGACCGATCTTTTCTATCTCGAGATTCTCCACATCATCAACATATACTATTGCATGAGGATTGCCCATTGATACACAGGTAACATCTACTACCTTGCCATTTACGTCGATTGGATACTTAACAACCTTCTCAACTCCAATTGCTCTTGTAGGGATTGCAGCTGGCTCAAGTATTGGTTCTCCCATATCAACTCTGGCCATTACAGCCTTGCCATCCTCAATAGTTAAGATAATGTGTTTAACCTTATCAAAGGAACAGATATCTACTACTTTCTTATCTGTTAAGCCATAATCATATACATACTTAGCAACACATCTGATTCCGTTACCACACATCTCAGCTCTGGTACCATCAGCATTCCACATCTCCATCTCGAAATCAGCGATATCTGACCCATTGATGAAGATCACTCCGTCTCCACCGATACCGAAATGTCTGTCACTAAGCTTTCTTACCATATCAGGCTTAATGTCCGCCGGTATATCCTGGCTAATTCCATTTATATATACATAGTCGTTACCACAACCATGCATCTTAGTAAATTCTATTTTCATGCTGTATTCCTCTATTAGAAATAATCACTGGAGATTATATTCTTAGCCATCTCAATCATGCTCATGCTTGAGTCCATGCTCTTCTTCTGGATATATCTGTAGGACTCAATTCTTCCCAGTCCATTTCTCTCCATCAGGATCCTCTGAGCATCTTCGATTAGCTTCCTGTCCTCCTCACTTCGCGAGCCAGGTCCCTTCTTATCATGACGGAGCCTCTTGCCCGTCTGATTAAGAATCATATCAATTGTATTAGTAAGCTGTGGAACCTGCAGTGGAAGCGTAACCTTCACCACCTCGTCTGCACAGGCATTAATCTTAGCTTCACTTGTAAGGATTATCATCTCAAAATAATCTGGCATATACTCTAGGAGCTGCTGGTGACTCATATCGCTAAGTCTGTACGTACTGATGACCACACCATAGTCACGTGCGTTGACACACTGAAGTACTTCGGCACCTGTAGAACAAGCTAAGTCTACATTATATCCTCGACTCTTGAGTGCACCTGACATGCGCTTCGCATCTTCGGTTTTAGGCATTGCAATAACAATACTGCCCACCCTATTACCAGCCTTTCCTAGAGACCTTCTTGCCTCTAATATTTTTTTAGAGATTTGTATATCCCATCATAGATTCGTCCACTGCCTTAGCTACTGCACGTCCCTCAGCAATGGCCCAAACAACAAGTGACTGTCCTCTATGCATATCACCTGCTGTGAAAATTCCCTTTTTGCTTGTCTCATAGAGACCAGCCTTAGTGGCAACATTGGTTCTTCCATCTAAGTCTACACCGAATGACTTACTTACGTAGTCCTGACTTCCAAGAAAACCTGCTGCGATTAAGACAAGATCGGCCTTAAGCTCTTTCTCAGTTCCGGGAACCGGCTTCATATTCATACGGCCAGTTGCAGGATCTTTTTCAGGCTTAAGCTCAACTGTCTTAACTCCCTTAAGCTTGCCATCCTTATTCTTCACGAACTCGGTTACTGTTGTCTGATACATTCTAGGATCAGATCCCCAGAGAGCAATTGCCTCCTCCTGACCGTAGTCAGTCTTTAGCACCTTAGGCCATTCTGGCCATGGGTTAGAAGCCAGTCTCTCCACTGGTGGCTTAGGCATCATCTCTAACTGTATCACAGATGAAGCTCCAAGTCTTATAGAAGTTCCTGTACAGTCATTACCTGTATCACCACCACCGATGACAATTACTTTCTTGCCATGTAGCGATCCAAAGCTAAAATCTGTTGCTGACTTAAGATATTCTACATCATAGTCATTATCCATCAGCTTCTTGCTTACTTCCTTAAGGAAATCTACAGCAAAGTATACTCCCTTTGCATCCCTTCCCTCAACCTTAATGTCTCTTGGATTAGATGCTCCACATGTAAGTATTACTCTGTCGTACTGTTTAATAAGCTCATCGCCAGTAACATCAACGCCAACGTTAACATTACACTTGAACTCAATACCAGCTTCCTCCATAAGCTCGATTCGTCTGTCAATGACTCTCTTATCAAGCTTCATATTAGGGATACCGTATCTAAGAAGTCCACCTGGTCTATCGCTGCGCTCGTATACTGTAACCTTATGGCCTCTCTTATTTAACTGGCTGGCTGCTGCGAGACCCGATGGGCCAGAACCTACAACTGCAACTGTTTTGCCAGTTCTTACTGCTGGTACAGGCTCCTTAACAAGGCCATGCGCGTAAGCATATTCTATAATGAATCTCTCATTATCCTTGGTTGATACAGGTGAACCCTCGAGTCCACACGTACAAGCTGCCTCACACAATGCAGGGCACACACGGCTGGTGAACTCTGGGAAGTTATGAGACTTACTCAGTCTGACATAAGCCTGCTCATAATTACCCTTGTATACCAGATCATTAGTCTCTGGAACCAGATTGTGAAGTGGACATCCACTTGCCATACCAGCGATCATTGTACCTGCCTGACAGAATGGAACACCGCACTCCATACAACGCGATGCCTGGGTACGTCTCTTGGCTTCACTCAGTTCTCCGTGAAACTCATCAAAGTTCTTTATTCTCTCGAGAGGTGCAAAGCTTGGATTATCCTCTCTCTTAAATTCCATAAAACCTGTTGCTTTTCCCATTTTTATTCCTCCCGCTTGAAATTAACCAATGTTAGATGCGGTACTTGCGTAGAAAGCTTCAATCTGAGCCTTCTCTCTGCTCATACCCTGTTCCTCATACTGAGATATGAGGTGCAACAGCTGTTTATAATCTGCTGGAATAATCTTCTTGAACTTAGGAAGGTATTCCTCATAATTATCTAATACTTTCTTAGCCTTAACTGAATCAGTGTATTCAAGGTGCTTAGTAAGAATCTCCTTAAGTTCCTGACAGTCGGCCTTGCTCTCAACCTTCTCCATAAGGACTAAATCCTTATTAAGATTACGGTATAAGTGATTGTCCTCATCAAGTACATATGCTATACCGCCGCTCATACCAGCTGCGAAGTTCTTACCTGTAGGTCCAAGGATTACTGCACGTCCACCGGTCATATATTCACAACCATGCTCGCCAACACCTTCTACTACTGCAATGGCACCTGAGTTACGTACACAGAATCTCTCGCCTGCCATACCTGCGATATATGCTTCACCACTTGTTGCACCGTAGAGTGCTACGTTACCAATGATGATATTCTCTTCAGCTTCGTATGCTGCATTAGCTGGAGCTGAGACGATTAACTTACCACCTGACAATCCCTTACCGAAGTAGTCATTAGAATCACCAGTAATCTTAAGCGTAAGACCCTTAGGAATGAATGCTCCGAAGCTCTGTCCACCAGCACCTATACAGTTAACTGTAATAGTGTCATCAGGTAGACCTTCTGGATTCTTACGAGTAATCTCGGCACCAAGTAATGTACCGAAGGCTCTGTCTGTATTAATTATCTCTACTGTCTTCTCTGCCTTACTTCCTGACTTAATTGCTGCTAAGATCTTCTTATCCTTAAGTAAGATTGACTCATCTATTGTCTTCTCAAGCTCGAAGTCGAATGGTGTATCAATCTCATTGTCATCTGCAACAGACGTTGCAAGGATTCTGCTAAGGTCAATTCTTGACTCAGCCTCAGTCAGATCATCTTTTTTCTTAAGAAGTTCAACATGACCTACCATCTCATCAAGAGTTCTGAATCCAAGACGCGCCATATATTCACGAAGCTCCCTTGCAATGAAGAGCATGAAGTTCTCAACATATTCTGGCTTACCGATGAATCTCTTCCTGAGCTCAGGGTTCTGTGTTGCAATACCCATTGGACAAGTATCAAGGTTACATACTCTCATCATTACACAGCCTAGTGTTACCAGTGGAGCTGTAGCAAATCCGAACTCCTCAGCGCCAAGTAATGCTGCTATAGCAACATCACGACCGCTCATGAGCTTACCATCTGTCTCTATAATTACTCTTCCTCTAAGGCCGTTTAGTCTGAGTGTCTGATGTGCCTCAGCAAGACCAAGCTCCCATGGAAGACCTGCATTGTGAATTGAACTTACAGGTGCTGCTCCTGTACCTCCGTCGTAACCAGAGATAAGAATTACTCCTGCACCAGCCTTAGCTACACCAGCTGCAACAGTACCAACACCTGCCTCTGATACAAGCTTAACTGAGATTCGTGCGTTCTTATTAGCACTCTTAAGGTCATATATTAACTGTGCAAGGTCCTCAATTGAATAGATATCATGATGAGGCGGTGGAGATATAAGGCTTACACCTGGGGTTGAGTGTCTTGTCTTAGCTATCCAAGGATATACCTTCTTAGCTGGAAGATGTCCACCTTCACCTGGCTTAGCACCCTGTGCCATCTTAATCTGAATCTCTCTTGCACTTACAAGGTACTTACTTGTTACGCCAAAACGTCCACTGGCTACCTGCTTAATAGCAGAGCTTCTGTCATTCTTAGTTCCAGCTGAAGCAATTCTCTCATCGCTCTCACCACCTTCACCGGAATTTGACTTGCCGTGAAGATGATTCATAGCAATTGCTAATGCCTCATGAGCCTCTTCTGAGATTGAACCGTATGACATAGCACCAGTCTTGAATCTCTTAACGATTTCTTCCTCGCTCTCAACCTCTGAGATGTCAATTCCCTCTGCCGGGAAGTTGAAATCCATTAAGCTACGAAGATATCCTGTCTCTTCCTTATCAACCATTGATGTATAGAGCTTGAACTTATCGTAGTCACCTTCTCTTGTTGACATCTGAAGCAT
>DCIU01000090.1:0-13968 GCA_002317245.1 Lachnospiraceae bacterium UBA1718 | reverse complement strand
GAATGCTGTCTGTCAGTATTATCGGCAATATCCTTAAGTGTAATACCGCCAATTCTTGAAACTGTACCTGTGAAGTACTTATCAATAACATCTTCAGAAATACCTATTGCCTCAAAGATTTTGCTACCCTGGTAAGACTGGATTGTTGAAATACCCATCTTAGAAGCAATCTTAACGATACCTGATATAACTGCATGGTCATAATCATTAACTGCTGCGTAGTAATCCTTATTTAAGCTGCCATCATCAATAAGCTTAGCTATTGTTGCATGAGCAAGATATGGGTTAACTGCGCTGGCACCGAAGCCTAAGAGTGTTGCGAAGTGATGTACTTCTCTTGGCTCACCTGACTCTAAGATAAGAGAAAGGGCTGTACACTTCTTAGTCTGTACAAGATGCTGATGTACTGCAGCTACTGCCAAGAGTGATGGAATAGCTACATGGTTCTCATCAACTCCTCTGTCTGAAAGAACAAGGATGTTAGCGCCATCTCTGTATGCCTTATCAACCTCAACGAAGAGATGGTCAAGTACTCTCTCGATAGGTGTGCTCTTATAATAAAGAATAGATACAACCGCCACATTGAATCCAGGTTTCTTCATATTCTTGATCTTAAGCATATCAAGGTCTGTAAGAATTGGATTCTGAATCTTAAGCATCTGGCAGTTGGCTGGCTGTTCCTCTAAGAGGTTACCATTTTTACCAACATATACTGTTGTAGATGTTACAATCTTCTCTCTTGCTGCATCGATTGGTGGGTTAGTAACCTGGGCAAATAACTGCTTGAAGTAATAGAATAATGGATTGTATTCCTTACTAAGTACTGCTAGTGGAATATCTGTACCCATGGCACCAATCTGCTCCGAACCGTTAAGGGCCATTGTTGCAACGCCCTCTCTGCAGCCTTCATATGTATATCCGAAAGCCTTCTGAAGACGAAGCAGCTGCTCAGCTGTGTAATGCTCCGGTCTCTCATTAGGAATCTTAATCTCGCCAAGGGTTACAAGGTTAGAATCAAGCCACTCCCCATATGGCTCCTTGCATGCATATTTCTCTTTTAATTCCTCATCTAAGATAATCTTGTGATTAACAGTATCAACTAAGAGCATCTTACCTGGATGAAGTCTTTCTTTCTTTAATATATGTGACTCATCAAGTGGAAGCACACCAACCTCAGATGACAAGATAAGTCTTCCATCATCCATAATGTAATATCTTGATGGTCTAAGTCCGTTCCTATCAAGGATGGCACCCATAATATCACCATCTGAATAAAGGATTGATGCAGGACCATCCCATGGCTCCATCATTGTTGCATAGTACTGATAGAAGTCTCTACCTTCCTGTGAAATAGTATCATTATGAGCCCAAGGTTCAGGAATCATAATCATAGCAGCAAGTGGAAGCTCCATACCGCTCATAACAAGGAACTCAAGAGTGTTATCCAACATAGCTGAATCTGATCCACGCTTAGGAATAACAGGAAGCACCTTAGTCATATCATCAGCTGAGAACGCGTCAGAATGCATTGTCTCCTCACGGGCAAGCATCTTATCAACATTACCCTTGATTGTATTAATCTCACCGTTGTGAACAAGTAATCTGTTAGGATGTGCAAGGCTCCAGCTTGGATTAGTATTAGTAGAGAATCTACTATGAACCATTGCTATTGCTGATTCGTAGTCTGTATCCTGAAGATCCTTGAAAAATGTGCGCAACTGACCAACTAAGAACATTCCCTTGTACACAATTGTTCTAGATGATAATGAAGGTACATATGTATTATCTGTAGACTGCTCAAATACTCTTCTTATTACATAGAGCTTTCTATCAAAAGCAATATCCTCTGTAATATCAGCTGGACGCTTAACAAATGCCTGCATTATTACTGGCATGCAGTCTCTTGCTTTTTTACCAAGGACAGATGGAACAACCTCTACCTGTCTCCAGCCTAAGAACTCTAAGCCTTCCTTCTCAACGATTACCTCGAACATCTTCTTGGCCTGTGAGCACTTAAGTTCATTCTGTGGAAGGAAGAACATACCTACGCCGTACTGCCTCTCACCGCCAATCTTAATTCCAAGCTCGCCACATACCTTGGCGAAGAACTTGTGAGAGATCTGTGTTAAGATACCAACTCCATCACCTGTTTCTCCGGCAGCGTCCTTACCAGCACGGTGCTCAAGATTCTCAACAATCTTAAGGGCATCATCAACTATCTGATGACTCTTCTTTCCTTCAATATTAATAACAGCACCGATACCACAGTTATCATGTTCGAACTGGCTGTCGTATAAGCCCTGATTCTTCATCTCATCTGTTTTCATATCGTATTCCTCCTGCTTTATTGTTCCTTCCTCATATAAAAAAGGGCAAAAAGGTCCTTATAGAACGACCTTCTTGCCTTTCACCTGTATCATTGTATACAAGAATACAAAATATGTCAACACTTTTTTTAGCCCAAAATGAGCCCTAAGGACGTTCCTTAGAGCTCATTTTCACACGCGCTGCACATTGTTTTGAGCTCTAAGGAACGTCCTTAGGGCTCATTCTAATCAATCTCTGTTCTGAAGTGCTGCACTGACGAATCCATTGAATAATGGATGTGGTTGGTCTGGTCTAGACTTGAATTCTGGATGGGCCTGAGTAGCTACGAAGAATGGATGATCTGCTATCTCTATCATCTCAACAATTCTTCCATCCGGGGACATTCCTGACAGTGTCATTCCTGCTCCGGTCAGGTCATCTCTGTAGTCATTGTTGACCTCGTAACGGTGGCGATGGCGTTCAGCAATCTCCTTCTTACCGTAGAGTCTTGAAGCCAATGTACCTTCCTTAAGTACACATGGATAAGAACCAAGTCTTAGTGTTCCACCTATATCGGTTACACCCTCCTGGTCTGGCATAAGGGCTATAACAGGATGAGTCGTCTCTGGATAGAGCTCGATGCTGGCAGCATCCTTATACTTAAGAACGTTTCTTGCAAACTCAACAATTGAAAGCTGCATTCCAAGACATAGACCTAAGAATGGAATCTTCTTCTCTCTGGCATACTGGATAGCTATTATCTTGCCCTCTGTACCACGGATACCGAAGCCACCTGGTACAAGTATTCCATCCACATCATGAAGATACTCTTCCGCATTATCCGGAGTTAACTCTTCTGAATCAATCCACCTTATTTCAACTTCTATCTTATTAGCAATACCGCCATGCTTGAGTGCCTCAACAACACTAAGGTATGCATCGTGTAATGCTACATACTTACCAACAAGCGCAACTGTCACCTTGCCCTTAGGATTCTGGAAGTCTTCTACCATCTGCTTCCATCCTGCAAGATCTGGTTCTGGGCATGGAATCTGCAGACACTCGCATACAGCCTGAGCCAGATGCTCCTCCTCCATCATAAGAGGTACTGCATATAAGCTCTCTGCATCCAGATTCTGAAGTACGTGCTCCTTCTTGACATTACAGAACAGAGCAATCTTCTCGCGCATATTATCATCAACCGGATAATCCGATCTACATACCAATATATCTGGCCAGATACCCATTGCCTGAAGTGACTTGACACTCGCCTGTGTGGGCTTGGTCTTCATCTCACCGCTGGCTTTGATGTAAGGGATTAATGTAACCTGAATCATGATCGCATTTTCCCTGCCAACTTCTGCCTGGAACTGTCTTATAGCCTCCAAAAATGGCTGCGACTCAATATCACCAACAGTACCACCAATCTCGATGATGGATATTGTCTCTTCATCCTCTGACTTAGCCTTGTAGAATCTGTCCTTAATCTCATTAGTTATATGAGGAATTACCTGGACAGTGCCTCCGCCGTAATCACCATGCCTCTCCTTATTGAGTACAGTCCAGTAGACCTTACCTGTTGTGACGTTTGAGTTGTAATCAAGACTCTCATTGATGAATCTCTCGTAGTGACCGAGGTCAAGATCTGTCTCTGTGCCGTCATCAGTTACGAATACTTCGCCGTGCTGAACAGGATTCATTGTTCCCGGATCCATATTGATATATGGATCGAACTTCTGCATCGTCACGTGATAACCTCTGGCCTTAAGAAGTCGTCCAAGGGAAGCTGCTGTTATTCCTTTACCCAGGCCGGATACAACACCGCCTGTAACAAATACGTATTTTACCATCGATTATTCTCCACTTGCGCCGTAGTTAGAAAGTACTCTGGCTGAAGGATCGTTAACGTTACATCCTTCCCAAGACTTGTTAGGCATCCAGAAATCAACAACCATCTCGGCCTGACCTGGATAATACTCTTCAAATATCTCTCTATAAAGAAGGGACTCCTTAGTGAATGGAGTAGCGAATGTATACTTCTTGCACTTCTCTTCGAATTCTTCGTCAGTGTACTTGCTCTCAGCATAAGCCTTAAGTACATCAACCATTGAATGACCAACGGCATCTGAGAATGCAGCCTTCTCTCTCATAAGAATACTCTCTGGGAGATAGTCACCCTCGAAGGCATGTCTAAGAAGATACTTACCCTTGTTATAAACATTCATCTTCTTAGCTGGATCAATGCTCATTACGTAATCAACAAAATCAAGATCACCAAATGGAACTCTTGCCTCTAGAGAGTTAACAGAGATACATCTGTCTGCACGAAGTACATCATACATATATAACTCTCTGATTCTCTTAGCTGACTCCTCCTGGAATTCTTCAGGGCTTGGAGCGAAGTCTGTATACTTGTAGCCAAAGAGCTCATCTGAGATCTCACCCGTAAGAAGAACTCTTACATCTGTCTGCTCATGAATTGCCTTACAGCATAAGTACATACCCATGCTTGCTCTTGTTGTTGTAATATCATATGTTCCAAGAAGCTTAATAACATTAGGAAGCTCTCTTATTACATCTTCATCCGTCATGTATACTTCTGTATGATCTGCGCCAATATAATCAGCAACCTGCTTAGCATATTTAAGGTCAATGGCATCTGTGCTCATACCAATGGCAAAGGTCTTAATTGGCTTCTTTAGTATCTTAGCTGATACAGCACATACCAATGATGAATCAAGGCCACCACTAAGTAGGAAACCAACAGGTGCATCTGCATCAAGTCTCTTCTCAATACCTGCCACCAGCTTGTCGTGGATGTTCTTGCAGATTGTGTCAACATCGTCAGTCACATACTCTTTTACATCAGTCATATCTCTATAGCATACGAACTCGCCGTCAGCATAGTAGTGTCCTGGAGGGAATGGCATAACCTTACCTACAAGACCCACAAGGTTCTTAGCCTCTGATGCAAAAACGATCTCCTCTGACTCTGTATAACCATAGAATAATGGACGGATTCCGATTGGATCTCTAGCTGCCACAAGCGAGCCCTTCTTAGCATCATAAATGATACAGGCATACTCAGCATCGAGATCCTTAAACATACTCACACCCTTCTCCTCATAGAGTGGAAGTAAAATCTCGCAATCCGAATCACTCTTAAATGTATATCCCTTTGTAATTAATTCGTCCTTAATTGGTCTGAAGCAATATATCTCACCATTACATACAAGCAGGTTATTATTTAATGTAAATGGCTGCATACCTTCTGGGGTAAGACCCATAATAGAAAGTCGCTCAAAACCAATGATTCCTCCATCAAAACTTACAATCTTCTGCATATCCGGACCACGGGAAATGGTCTCATCGAAATGCTCCTTAAACTCCTTTTCTGTAATTGTTGTTCCAAGATAACCCATAATAGAACACATAACATCACCTGCTTTCTTTGTTTTTCCTTCTGCTTTCTGCAATAAAAAAGGGCAAGATGGCCGTATATAAACGACCTTCTTGCCTTTTACTTGTATCATTGTATACAAGAATACATAAGATGTCAACAACTTTTATATGATTTTTTAACTCTTATTTGAAGTCAAAGCCTGCCTTGAATGCGGTCGATGCAAAAGCCTTCTCGTAATCCTTAAGATCATACTTCTCAATCTGTGGCAGAACAATGCTTCCCTCTGTTAAAGCCTTAATGGCTGGCTCAAATGGGCCGCATCTACTTCCTACAACTGTTATCTCATTAACAGGAATCATACTAAGATTGACACTGGCATTATCTGCATAGGTGGACTTAAGCACTATGGTACCCATCTTCCTGACAAGTCCTATAGCCTGCCCAATGCCGCCCGGAGTGCCTGTGGCTTCTACTACGACTTCGTAGCCCTCACTTTTGCCCTCCTTGGTAGTATTAGCAATTCCCTTAAAAAGCTCAAGTTTCTCATCGTGACGGCCAATAACAGTAACGACTGCTCCAGCCAAATGCATTACATTGGCTATACACAGTGCCAGACGGCCATCTCCAAGTACCGCTACCGGTGTATCCACAGGAATCTCTACCTGCTCAAGTATCTCGAAGGCTGCTGCCAGTGGCTCCGTGAACACTGCCACATCTGTTGGGAGTTCATCAGGAATAACATGAAGGTTCTCCGTCTTAAGAATCATGTATTCTGCGAAGCATCCATCCTTGGATAGCCCTGGTGTTGTTCTGTTAGAGCAGTGATGTGGTCTGCCAGTCCTGCAGTAGAGGCACTCGTGACATACCTCATTGATCTCTCCTACTACTCTCTTGCCAATAAGGCTCTTATCCTCAGATTCTTCCACCAGTCCTACGAACTCATGGCCCATGATGCCCCTGAAGTCTGGTCTATAGCCCTTAAGAATCTCTTTATCGGTATTACATACTGCAGACATCAGTATCTTAACAAGGCTTCTTCCTTCATCTGGAACAGGCTTCTCTAAGTCTTCTCTATATATAGCCTTGGTGCCATCGAAATACAATCCGCGCATACTATGCCTCTTTCTTCATAGTTTCTTCTGTTACTGCCTCTAAATACCCGTTCATTATATCAAAAAAAGTGCCCTAAGGCACTTATTTTGAAGCCCATAACATTCTGCTGGGGCCATTATTTGTCATACTACTTATCAAACTCGCCTCTGATATCATCCTCTGGAGGATCCATTGGATATACTCCATTGAAGCATCCCTTACAGATGCCAAGATTGTCAGCAATCTCATGAAGTCTCTCCTCTTTAAGGTAGGCCAGTGAGTCTGCACCAATGATATTCCTGATTTCTTCGATGCTTCTGTTATAGGCAATCAGCTGGTCTCTGGCTGGCACATCTGTTCCGAAATAGCATGGATACAAAAATGGTGGCGAACTGACTCTCATGTGCACCTCCTTAGCTCCTGCATCACGAAGCATGCGCACAATTCTGTCTGAGGTTGTACCTCTTACAATCGAGTCATCTATCATTATTATTCTCTTATCCTTAACTACTTCCTTAAGGGCATTAAGCTTAACTCTTACTGAGCTCTCTCTGCTCTTCTGGCCGGGCTTGATGAAGGTACGTCCCACATATCCATTCTTAACGAAGGCCTGTGCATAGGGAAGTCCTGACTGTGCCGCATATCCCATGGCTGCACAATTACCAGACTCAGGTACTCCAACAACTATATCCGCCTCTACTGGAGAGTCAATTGCAAGGAATTTTCCCGCAAGAATTCTTGAATTATATACACTGACTCCATCAATGTATGTATCAGGTCTTGCAAAATAGATGTACTCGAATACACATCTTGCCTGCTCTTCCTTCTTAATACACATACTTGTATCGGACTCAATTACACCCTCGTGTGAGATAGTGACTACCTCACCTGGAAGTACATCTCTTACATACTCAGCACCAATAGTATCCAGAGCACAAGTCTCGCTTGCCAGTATGTAAGTGTTATCTCTTTTACCTATGCAGAGAGGTCTGAATCCATAGGGGTCTCTGGCCCCAATTAACTTACGAGGCGACATGATGACTAAGGAATAGGCTCCCTTAATCTTCCTCATAGTATGCATTACTGCCTCTTCAACCGATGTGCTATAGAGCCTCTCTCTGGCTATCAGGTAAGCGATAACCTCGGAGTCAATTGTTGTCTGGAAGATGGCACCAGTATAGGCTAACTCCTCACGCAGCTTATTAGCATTAATGAGGTTGCCGTTATGAGCCATTCCCAGAATACCCTTCACGTAATTAATTACAAGAGGCTGGGCATTCTCTCTGACTGAGCTTCCTGCTGTTGAATATCTTACATGTCCAACACCGATATTACCCTTGAGCTTGTCTAACATCTCTGGTGCGAAGGCCTCATTCAGAAGTCCCATATCCTTATAGCACTTGAAATTACCCTTTACACCCTCTGTATCACTTACAGCGATACCGCAGCTCTCCTGACCTCTGTGCTGGAGAGCAAATAATCCATAGTAAATGGAGCTGGCAACGTCACCGCCGTCTGGATCTATCATTCCGAAGACGCCGCACTCTTCTCCAAATTTATCTTCTATTAAGTTGTTCTCAAAGACTGCTAATTCGTTCATTGTTGTTCCTGATTATCGTGAAAATGACACTCTGACCCCGTCCCCCAGGTTCATTATATTGTCGATACGCAGATTGTTACTTCCTCAAGTACATCAAGAAGTACCCTTACTGTATCAAGAGACGTGAACATGGTTACATTATTCTCTGTAGCGCATCTTCTGATGGCGACACCATCCTCATAGTGAACGCCCGAGAGGATTGCACGGGTATTAATTACGTAGCTTACATATCCTGCCCTGATAGACTGCAGTATCTCATCACTGCCTTCGCTAAGCTTTCTACGAATGCGGGTCTTAATGCCATGCTCCTTAAGGAAGTCAGCTGTACCAATAGTAGCCTCAATATTGAATCCAAGATTATAGAATCTTCTAATTAATGGAAGAGCCTCCTCCTTATCCTCATCAGCCAGGGTAACAGTAACTGTACCATAGTTAGACAGCTTAACACCAGAAGCAACAAGTGCCTTATACATAGCACGATGCAGGGTATTATCATAACCAATTGCCTCACCAGTAGACTTCATCTCCGGCGACAGGTAAGCGTCCATACCATGGAGCTTGCTGAAGGAGAATGCAGGTGCCTTAACATACCATCTGCCCTTCTCTGCTGGATAATAAGCTATATCCTTATTAGGATATGCTGCAGTATCAAATCCAAGCTTAGCTAACTCATCTTCCAGAGTTGAACCAAGCATAATTAATGTTGCTATATCTGCCAGGCTGTAGCCTGTAGACTTAGATAAGAAAGGTACTGTACGTGATGATCTTGGGTTAACCTCGATAATATATACATTATCCTCTTCATCAACGATGAACTGGATATTGAAAAGACCTACAATTCCAATTCCAAGTCCTAATCTCTTAGTGTAATCAAGGATTACTTCCTTAACCTTGTCTGAGATGCTGTAGGTTGGATATACACTGATTGAGTCTCCAGAGTGAACACCCGTCCTCTCTACCAGCTCCATAATACCAGGGGCGAATACATCCTTACCGTCGCAGATAGCGTCAATCTCGACCTCTTTTCCTCTGATATACTTATCAACTAATACCGGTTTATCAACGTCCACCTCAACTGCGGTCTTAAGGTAATGCTCCATATCCTGAGCCTTACTTACTATCTGCATGGCACGACCACCAAGAACGAAGCTTGGTCGAACAAGTACTGGGAACCCAATCTCATCTGCTGCCTTAAGTCCCTCTTCAATACTTGTCACGGCACGTCCCTTAGGCTGTGGAATCTGAAGCTCCTTAAGAAGCTTCTCGAAGGCATCCCTGTTCTCCGCCTTGTCGATAGCATAACAGTCAGTACCAATAATCTTTACACCGAACTCTGTAAGAGGTGCTGCCAGATTAATAGCTGTCTGGCCGCCCAGGGAAGCTATTACTCCCTTAGGTTTCTCAAGCTCGATTATATTCATTACGTCTTCTACGCACAGTGGCTCGAAGTATAACTTATCTGAGATTGTATAATCAGTAGATACTGTCTCAGGGTTATTGTTGATGATAATAGCCTCGTAACCTGCTTCCTTAATTGTCCTGACAGCATGAACGGTAGAGTAGTCGAACTCTACACCCTGGCCAATTCTGATTGGTCCGGAACCAAGTACTACAATCTTCTCCTTATCAGACAGAATTGACTCATTTTCATCCTCATAGGTTGAGTAGAAGTATGGTATATAGCTGTCAAACTCTGCCGAACATGTATCAATCATCTTATATACAGGGAAGATGTTGTATTTCTTTCTTAAGTCGAATACCTCACGCATTCCGCATCCTAAGATTACTCCAATCTCCTTATCAGAGAATCCCATTCTCTTAGCAGCGTAAAGCTGTTCCTTAGATATAGTATCAAGTGATAGGCCTGCAAGACTCTTCTCCATTGCAACTATGTTGAAGAGCTTATCAACGAAAAATTTATCAATCTGACTTCTTCTAATAACGTCATCTGCCGAGCCACCCAGACGGGCTATCTCAGCTATAGCATAGATTCTGTCATCCTTAGATAAAGCTACATAGTTAAGCAAGTCATTAAGGTTCCAGCCATCGAACTTATTCATATGAAGGTGGAACACGCCGATCTCAAGGGATCTGATTGACTTAAGTAAACTCTCCTCGAAGCTTCTGCCGACACTCATTACCTCACCAGTTGCCTTCATCTGTGTTGACAGACTGTTGTCAGCATCTGTGAACTTATCAAATGGGAATCTAGGCATCTTGCTAACAACATAGTCAAGGGCTGGCTCGAAGCATGCAAGTGTGTTGGCAAGCCGGATCTCATCAAGTCTCATTCCAACGCTTATCTTGGCTGATACTCTGGCAATAGGGTATCCACTGGCCTTGGAAGCGAGAGCTGATGATCTTGATACTCTAGGATTAACCTCGATTACATAGTACTCAAAGGAGTTAGGGTTAAGTGCGAACTGCACGTTGCATCCACCCTCTACCTTAAGTGAACGGATAAGCTTAAGGGCTGCATCCCTGAGCATATGATATTCGCGGTTAGTCAGTGTCTGTGATGGACACACTACAATGGAATCACCTGTATGAACTCCTACAGGGTCTAAGTTTTCCATATTACAAATAGCGATGGCAGTATCATTGGCATCGCGGATTACTTCATATTCTATTTCCTTATAGCCCTTAACTGACTTCTCAATAAGAGCCTGATGAATTGGTGATAATACAAGAGCATTCTTAAGAATCTCCTTAAGCTCCTTATCATTATCAGCGAATCCACCACCTGTTCCACCAAGTGTGAATGCAGGTCTTATAACTATTGGATATCCTATCTCAGCAGCCGCTGCGATACCTTCTTCCATAGACTCAACTATTACTGAAGGAAGGACAGGCTCACCAATCTCCTCACATAATTCCTTGAACTTTTCTCTGTCCTCAGCCTTATCAATACTGTCACTTGTTGTACCGAGTAGTTCAACATGACATTCCTTAAGGATTCCCTTCTTCTCAAGCTGCATAGCAAGGTTAAGACCAGTCTGACCACCTATGCCAGGTAAAATGGCGTCAGGTCTCTCAGTTCTGATCACTTTTGCAAGGAATTCCAGGTTAAGTGGCTCCATATATACCTTGTCAGCGATCGTTGTATCAGTCATGATTGTTGCAGGGTTAGAGTTACACAGAATTACTGTATATCCCTCCTCACGAAGAGCAAGGCAGGCCTGTGTTCCTGCATAATCGAACTCTGCTGCCTGGCCGATGACAATTGGGCCAGAACCTATTACGAGTATTCTCTTAATATCTTGTCTCTTAGGCATGGATACGTCCTCCTCTCTTCATATTGGCGATGAACTCATCAAAGAGATAATCGCTATCCTGTGGTCCAGGTGCACTCTCCGGATGGAACTGCACTCCAAAGGCTCTATCCTGTGGGCAGCAGATTCCCTCGATTGTATCATCAAGAAGATTAATGTGTGTTACCTGTAAGCAGGTGCTGTCGATGCTCTCTGGATCTACAGCATATGAATGGTTCTGAGAAGTAATCTCTATCTTGCCAGTGTTAAGATTCTTAACTGGGTGATTGCCACCTCTGTGGCCGAACTTAAGCTTATATGTTCTTGCACCATATGCTAAGGACAGTATCTGATGGCCAAGGCATATTCCAAAGATTGGATATATTCCCTTAAGTTCTCTGATAGCCTCAATTACTGGAATTGCGTCCTCCGGATCACCAGGTCCGTTAGATACAAAAATACCATCTGGCTTAAGTGCTTTTATTGCTGAAGCGTCCGTATCCCAAGGTACTACAGTAACCCTGCACCCCTTAGAAAGTAACGAACGAAGTATATTCTGTTTCATACCGCAGTCAATTGCTACTACATGCAGTCTGTTGGCTGCCAGGTCTTTATTGCTTGGGAATGGCGCAATAATGTCTGCCTTCCAGGTAGTCTTAGAGCTAACTCTTGCAACCTGGTTACGAGACAGCTTAACCATATTCAATATTCCAAGTGCTTCCTCTGTGTCCCTGCCTAAATCTGTAATCATGGCTTTACAGGTACCCTTATCGCGAAGCTTCCTTGTAATCTGTCTTGTATCAACTCCATATATTCCCACTATCTCGAACTTTTTCATAATCTCATCAAGTGTATGGGTACTTCTGAAGTTAGATGGTGCGTCATTGTATTCACGCACAACAAGTCCGCCAATGGTTGGATTCTGAGACTCGAAATCGTCCTCGTTAGTTCCATAATTACCAATAAGCGGATATGTCATTACAACTGCCTGATCTGTGTACGATGGATCTGAGATTATCTCCTGATAACCTACCATCGATGTGTTGAATACGAGTTCTAATACTCTCTCTGAACTATCGCCAAAACCATAGCCTTCGTATACAGAACCGTCTTCCAAAATAATCTTCTTATCCTTCATCCTTCTGCTCCTACAACGTTATTATAGCCTGCAGGGAATCTTCCCTGCAGGCTATCACCATTGATAACTAGTTTATTCAACATCCTGTAATGCATCAAAATCTTCTTCACCAGTTCTAATCTTAACAACCTTTTCAACTGGATATACGAATATTTTACCATCTCCGATGTGTCCTGTGTAGAGGGCTTTCTTAGCAGCTTCGATAACAGACTCAACTGGGATTGCACTTACAACAACTTCAACCTTAACCTTAGGAAGAAGGGTTGCATCCATCTCAACACCTCTGTATCTGTCGCCAGCACCCTTCTGGATACCACAACCCATTACCTGAGTTACTGTCATACCAGTAACACCAAGATCGTTCATTGCCTTCTTCAGAGCATCGTATCTAGTAAGCTTAGCAATGATTACAATCTTGCTAATGCCTGTAGCGCTAGCCATAGGAGCAACAACTGGAACAGCTGCTGCCTTCTTAGCTTCAGATGCCTCTGCGTAGGCTTCAGTACCAAGTGAAGTATTCTCGTTAACATCCATCGTCATAGTGTTAGAGATATCCATGATACTGAAGCCTGCATATGCAGAAGGAATACCGTGTTCTGTTGAATCGAGACCCATGATCTCTTCTTCTTCAGATACACGCAGTCCGAAGACCGCTTTAATAAATAAATATGCTAATGTCATTGTTACTGCTGTCCAGGCTGCTGTTGAAATCATACCAACAAGCTGAATGCCAAGAAGCTTAAATCCGCCACCGTAGAAGAGACCTACTAACTGGTTTCCTGCTGAATCAGCAAGTCCATATGCTGGAGCTGAAGGTGTTGCAAAGAGACCAACTGCAAGTGTACCCCAGATACCGTTTAAGCAGTGAACTGCAACAGCACCAACAGGATCATCTACGTGAAGCTTATAATCAAGGAACCAAACACCGAAGCAAACAAGAAGTCCTGCTACGATACCGATTACGATTGCTCCGAAACAATCTGTAACATCACAAGGAGCTGTGATAGCTACGAGACCTGCAAGAGAAGCATTGAGACACATAGATACATCTGGCTTACCATACTTGATCCATGTGAAGATCATACATGTTACTGTTGCAAGTGCTGGAGCAACTGTTGTTGTTAAAAATACTGAACCTAACTGATCAAGCTGTGTACAAGCTGCACCGTTGAATCCA
>DCIU01000153.1:8571-9135 GCA_002317245.1 Lachnospiraceae bacterium UBA1718 | reverse complement strand
TGCATGCTCTTAGTATGTCTGTCATGCTTCATGATAATGCTTAATACATCAATGAAGGCTGATAAGAAGTTCCAGAGGCTGCTTGCCTTTGGCTTCGGAGTCATGTATATATTCCAGGTATTCTTAACTGTTGGCGGCGGTATCAAGTTCATACCACTTACAGGTGTAACGCTGCCATTCGTAAGTTATGGTGGAAGCTCAGTATTATCAAGTGTAATTGTATTCTTCGTAGTTCAGTGGGTAATTATTACATATCGTGATAAGGAAGCTGAAGAGCTTGAAGAAGAGCGTAAGCGAATTAGAGCGGAGCGCCGCAATGGCCAGTACCGCAATAATAGATACGACGATGACTATGCCGACTACGAAGAGGGCGAATACTACGAAGAGGACGAATACTACGAGGAGGGCGACTATGAAGAATAAGAAGACTCCAAGAAAATTCGAGACTATATTTACAATGGTAGCCTTCATAGGACTGTTCATAGGAATGATTGTATACTTTCTTCTATATGTTAAGAATAATGAGCAGACACTGGTTAATAACAGCTATAATTCACGTACCAA
>DCIU01000153.1:8052-8459 GCA_002317245.1 Lachnospiraceae bacterium UBA1718 | reverse complement strand
TATGATAATCTCTTTGCTCATGCTGTTGGATTCGCCAGCAAGGGAAGAACTGGTATTGAGAGTTCCATGAATTATTACCTTATTAATTCCAATGTATCTATCAGCGATAAGGTTGAGAATGATATAGCTGGCAAGAAGAATCCGGGTAATGATGTATATACAACCCTTGATTATGAACTTCAGAAGGTGGCAAATGATTCCCTTGGTGCATTCAGAGGTGCTGTAGTAGTATCTAATGTTAAGACAGGAGAGATATATGCCTGTGTAAGCAAGCCTGACTTTGATCCTAATACTATTGTTGAGGACTGGGATAAGTATGTTAACTCATCTGGTAATGAATCAGTCCTTGTCAATAGAGCAATGCAGGGATTATACCCACCGGGTTCTACATTTAAGATATTAACGGC
>DCIU01000153.1:6293-7946 GCA_002317245.1 Lachnospiraceae bacterium UBA1718 | reverse complement strand
CATAATACAGTAGACTTCACCAGGTCTTTTGCCAAGTCCTGCAACTCCTCCTTCGCTAATATGGGACTTAAGCTTGACAGAAATGGCTTTGGAGAGACCCTGAACTCCATGCTCTATAATGATAAGCTGCCACTGGATTGCAATTATTCAGTAAGCAAGCTTATGGTGGATGAGACAGTATCTGATTCTGACATGGCTCAGATCAGTATTGGCCAGGGTAAGGCAACAATTACACCAATCCAGCTTAACCTTATTACTAATGCCATTGCTAATAAGGGTATGCTGATGAAGCCTTATATGGTATCGGCGGTTACAGATGCTTATGGCAATATAATCCAGGAATACAAGCCTGAGGAATATAAGAGACTCCTAACTGAGGAAGAAGCAGCCGATATGACAGAGATCATGGAAGCGGTTGTTGAAGAAGGTACTGGTAAGAGACTTCAGAGCGACTTCTATATGGCTGCTGGTAAGACTGGATCTGCTGAATTCAATGGTGTGGCAGAAGATTCCCACGCCTGGTTCACAGGCTTCGCCCCAGTGGATGATCCTCAGATATCCGTAACCATTATAGTCGAGAATGTTGGTTCCGGTGGTGAGTACGCTGTTCCTATAGCCAAGAGAATAATTGACGCTTATTTTGGGGTATATTAGAATATATACATAATTCGAGGTTAATTATGTTCAATTTTCGTGATGATCTGTATGTAGGGCCATCCATAACCAATGAGGTTAAGGCCAAATGGCGAATTCGTACAGGAAGAGGTCAATTCAATATATATCTGATTACTCTTAATCATGACAGCAACAAGATAGAGTACTTCCACAACGCTATGCTTAAGCAGAAGATTCTCTTCAAGCGTGACTACGATGTAATAGGTATCGCTGGAAGTGCCGACGAATGCATTGGGATTGTTGAACAGATTCATACAGAATGTTATGAGAAGCTCGGCAATTACAATGTAATAGATTATTTAAAGTAATATGGCTATTTTACTAACAATATTAAGAATAATAGGTATTGTTCTTCTATGTATATTAGGCCTGGTGCTTCTGTTACTTCTGATGGTGTTGTTCGTACCATTAAGATATAAGGTTAAGGCCTCTTATAAGGATGACGTATATGCCTGTGTAAAGGCCTCTTATCTGCTCCATATTGTGAGCTTCACTCTGAAGTACACAGATGAGCTGGACATGAAGCTTAGAATCCTGGGTATTCCAATCAGGTTAAAAAAGAAGGCAACTAAGTCTTCGGAAGACGAGGAGACTAAGGATAAGGCTGAGGATGAGAATCCTGAGGAGTCTGATAGGGAAGCAGAAGAGAAGCCTAAGAAGACTCTAAAGGAGAATCTTGCGACAGCTAAGGAATATCTGGATATTTTATCGGAGGATTCTACTAAGGCAGCATTTAATACCTGTAAAAAGAGACTAGGCAGGATGCTTAAGCATCTGATTCCTAAGAAGATGGATATAGTAGTCAAATATGGTCTGAAGGATCCTTATATTACTTCAGTCATAATGACGGTATATGATGTATTCTATGTATATCTGGGAAAGGTCATTACCTTATACCCTATATATTATGATGAGACAATAGACATTAAGGCCAATATTAAGGGACATATACGACCAGCCCCATTGCTATGGCAGGCT
>DCIU01000153.1:4881-6199 GCA_002317245.1 Lachnospiraceae bacterium UBA1718 | reverse complement strand
AATTTTAGTAGCACAATGGAAACACTTCTTAAGAATGTTGATAGCGTACTCTCAACCAAGACTGTTGTTGGCGATGCTAAGCAGGTTGGAGATACAGTGATTATTCCTCTTGTGGATGTGTCATTCGGCATGGGTGCAGGAGATACAAGTGCAGATAAGAAGAATGGTGCAGGCGGCGGACTCACAGGTAAGATGAGCCCAAGTGCAGTTCTTGTAATCAAGGATGGCCATACCAAGCTTATCAGTGTTAAGAATCAGGATACAATATCTAAGATTATTGATGCTGTGCCTGAGGTGCTTGATAAGATATCTTCTAAGAAGGCTGATTTGCCAACTGATGAAGAGGCTACAGAGGTTGCATTCCCAGAAGGAACTGAGGACGAATAATTAAGTATGGATGTTGATAAGACCATTCAGGCCTGTGGTGATACATCCGGTGAAAAGGAAGCTTCCTACGAAGAGTTAATGGAGCTAAAACGTTGGCTTTTCGCGGAGTATACTAAGATACAGTCTGAGAAAGCTGAACAGCAGCGAATCTATGACAAGTTCATAAACGAGAGAACTGCCTTCAACGAAGATATGAAGATTCTTAATTCCAAGGTTCTTGAGGAGAGAAAGCGCCTTAAGGATGAGGAGGCTTTCTTCGATAAGAAGATGAAGATTCTTCAGAATGGCTTCATGCAGTTAGACCTTGATCGTAAGAAGCTGGAGCGTGAGAGAAGGGAATTCGAGCTTAGCAAGCGTAAGCGTGCTGAGAGGAACAGTACGTATTCGGGTTCTGCCTCTCATAAGACATCAAGTGCATTCAATTATAATGCTGAGGATGTCAGCATATTCTTCAAGGGCGTTAGCGGTCCCCTTGCTCTGCGCAAGAGATATAAGGATCTGCTCAAGATATTCCATCCTGATAACTATGGTGGAGATGAGAATATTGTTAAGGCCATCAACGAGGAATTCAATCGTTTGAGAAAAGAAGATATTTCTTAAAAAAGTGCTTGCATTTATGTAAAGTGCGTGATAGTATATCAATGTTGCGACTTGTCGCGACTATTAATGACGTATAAAAGTCTTAGGAGGTGTAAAAATGGCAAAGTGTGATATCTGCGGTAAGGGCGTTCATTTTGGTAACAACGTCAGCCATTCTCATAGAAGATCTAATCATATTTGGAATTCTAATGTTAGAAGTGTAAAGTGCAAGGTTAACGGTGCAGCTAAGAGAATGCACGTTTGTACTTCATGCCTTAAGTCAGGCAAAGTTGAGAGAGCTTAATTAAGCTAGCTGATTACCTCATCCTTTTTGGGTGAGGTTTTTTTATTT
>DCIU01000153.1:4474-4818 GCA_002317245.1 Lachnospiraceae bacterium UBA1718 | reverse complement strand
ATGGGTATAGTAGTAATCGGTTCAACATTCGTAGATGTGAAGGGATATCCCTTTGGTCAGTATGTTCCAGATGGACGTAATCCAGGTCGCGTGGAGCACGTACATGGTGGCGTTGCAAGAAATGTAGTTGAGAACATCGCTAATCTTGAACTTAGGCCATCATTTGTCAGTCTTGTTGATGATAATGGCGCCGGACTTGATGTAATTAATAAGCTCAATCGCCATAAGGTGGATACTACATATGTCAAGCAGACACCTGATGGAATGGGAATGTGGCTCGCTATCTTCGATAATTCTGGAGACCTTGCTGGCTCTATCTCTAAGAGACCTGTTCTTCAGCCACT
>DCIU01000153.1:0-4417 GCA_002317245.1 Lachnospiraceae bacterium UBA1718 | reverse complement strand
TGGAGCTTGATCTGGAGCATGACGTGGTTAAGGAGACCTTCCGTCTGGCCCATAAGTACAACAAGCCAATATTCGCTGTAATATCCAACATGGATATAGCTATGGAGAGAAGAGACTTCTTCCAGGAGCTCGATTACTTCGTATGTAATCAGCTTGAGTCGGGAATCCTCTTCGTAAAGGATATGAATGATTACACTCCTGACCAGCTGCTGGCTGAGCTTCCTGGCCTGGCTAAGGCTGCTGGAATTAAGAACCTGATTGTTACAATGGGGGCTCAGGGTGCTGTATATTACTCTGAAGATGGTGAATCTGGTATTGCCCCAGCCCATAAGGTAAACGTGATCGATACTACAGGTGCTGGCGACGCATTTTTCTCAGGAATTACGGTTGGTCGTACATATGGCAAGACTCTTAAGGAGTCCTGCGAGATTGGTGCCAGATTATCGGCATCTGTAATCTGCACAACTGAAAATGTATGTCCAAGATTCAGACCAGAAGAGTTCGGGATTACATTAAATTAGTTTCATAATTAGAATTAATTAGTAGCAAGGTGACAACAGTTGCCTTGCTATTTTTGTGGTACTAATTGGCCACAAATATATATACATCATTTTATTAAAGTGATAAAATGTATACAAAATTCAAACAATTAAGAAAGTGGGTATTTATGTCTATATTCAATAAGAACAATGAACCAAGACCAACAACATCCATGATGTTAATTATAAGAATAGCAGTAGGAGGATACTTAGAGTATCTGGCCTTCTCGCTCTACGACGGCTTAGAGAGGCCAATTAATAGCAGCAATATGTTAATCGCAATTGCTACAGGCGTATTCTTCGTAGCAGGCCTTATCTTCATAGCATTACCATTAAGAGACCTACTTCAGGGAAGATATGAAGGTGGTGTGAATGATCCGAATGCTGGGGGAGATGAGAAGGACGATATGATCGAGAAAGGTGAGTGAATTTGATTATAATAAATGATACAAAATCAACTTTATATAAAATAGTATTACATTGTTGAGACTCCGAACACAACAATGTCTGTTAGAGGTACTGTTGTAAAAGTTGCTGTTATGGCAGGAAGACCATTATATGTTGGAGAGAGAGAAGTTCTTAATGATGAGACGCATGTATTCTTGTTAGATCCAACTGAAGAGAATCCTGAGCCTACACCTGAACCAACGCCAGAACCAACTGAAGAGGTGAAAGAAGAACTACAAGCGGAAGCAGAGCCTACACCTACTCCTACAAAAGCGCCTATTATTGAAAGAATTATAGAAAAACTTACAATTGAGCCTGAACCAACAGAAGCTCCAGTAGTACCAATTATTGAGCCAATAGAAGAAAAAGCTGAGGAAAGTACATCTGAACAAACTTCTGAGGTTACACCAACACCTACACCAACGCCAGGTCCTACAAGTCATACTGTAACATTTATGTATAATGGCGAGGTATTTGGAACACAGACCGTAGAAGATGGACAGAAGGCAACAAAACCATTGTTGTCACCTAATGGAAGTGCAGGTAATAATTGGTCAGGTATAAATAATCCAGTATATGATGATACAGTTATTAACTGGAACGATGTTGGCAGTTGATTGTAATGCTTTAGACTCTACTTTCAAAATTTGACAAATAATAGTATAATATCTTAGTTGTTTAATTGTTTAATCAAGGAGGGATGCGAATGAAGAGTTCTACAATGGATACTCATATGGGTAACATCACTATTGATAAAGAGGTAATTGGCCAGTATGCCGGTGGAATAGCTATGGAGTGTTTCGGCATAGTTGGAATGGCTGGTTACAACATGAAGGATGGCTTTGTTAGGCTTCTTAAGTTAGATAGCGCCAGCAGAGGTGTCCAGGTTACTATGCGTGAGAATAAGCTTTCGCTTGATTTCCATGTTATAGTTGCTTACGGTGTAAGTGTTGTAGCGGTTGCCAATAATCTCATTGACAGTGTTAAGTATAAGATTGAAGAGTTCACTGGTATACCAGTTGACAAGATTAACGTTTACGTCGAAGGCGTAAGGGTTATTGATTAGGAGGAGAGACAAGTGTCTGGCACTATTAATTCCGCATTACTGAAGAAGATGTTTCTTGCAGGTGCTAAGAATCTTGATGCGAAAAAAGAGTGGATTAATGAGTTGAACGTATTCCCAGTTCCAGATGGTGATACTGGTACTAATATGACAATGACTATTATGTCCGCTGCTAAGGAAGTAGCTAATGCTGGAGATCCAATCGATATGGTTTCTTTAGCTAAGATTATTTCAAGTGGTTCCCTTAGAGGAGCAAGAGGTAACTCGGGTGTTATCTTATCCCAGTTACTTCGTGGATTCACTAAGGTGATGAAGGAAAATGATGAGCTTGATATTAAGCTTATCGCAGAAGCTTGCGAGAAGGCTGTTGAGAGCGCTTATAAGGCTGTTATGAAGCCTAAGGAAGGTACAATCCTTACAGTTGCTAAGGGCATGAGCGATAAGGCAAGAGAACTTGCTGATGCTGGCTGTGATGACCTTCAGGCATTTATTGAGGAGATTATTAAGGAAGGTGATATCGTTCTTGATAAGACTCCAGATATGCTTCCTGTTCTTAAGCAGGCAGGCGTAGTTGACTCTGGCGGACAGGGTCTTATGCAGGTTATTAAGGGCGCATATGATGCGTTCATGGGTAAGGAACTTGATTTCGAGATAGTTAGTGCTACTGGTAATGGTCCTTCAGCAGGCGTTACTCCTGGTGCTGATATCGATACAGAGGATATTAAGTTCGGTTACTGTACAGAGTTCATTATCATGCTTAATAAGACATTCAATGTTAAGCTTGAGATGGATTTCAAGGCATTCCTTGAGTCAATTGGTGATTCTATTGTGCTTGTAGCTGATGATGAGATCGTTAAGGTACATGTACATACTAATGACCCTGGTATGGCTATTCAGAGAGCGTTAAAGTATGGTCAGCTCTCTAATATGAAGATTGACAACATGCGTCTTGAGCATCAGGAGAAGATCTTCAAGGCTTCTGAGAAGGCTGCTGCCGGTGTTGATGATGGCACAGGCCTAGCAGAGGATGTCGATGTGACAATTGAAGCATGCGGTGACGCTAAGCAGGAAGCTAAGAAGGATAACAAGCCTCAGATGGAGCACAAGGAAGTTGGTTTCATGGCTGTATCTGTTGGTGAAGGTATGGATGAGATCTTCAAGAGCCTTGGTGTTGATGTGATTATCTCTGGTGGTCAGACTATGAACCCAAGTACTGAAGACTTCGTAAATGCGGCTAACGACCTTAATTGCGATAACATTTTCATATTCCCTAATAACAAGAATATTGTAATGGCTGCTAATCAGGCCAAGTTCCTTGTTGAGGATAAGAATATTATTGTTATCCCTACTAAGACTGTTCCACAGGGAATTACAGCTATTATCAACTATGTTCCTGACATGACTGCTGAAGAGAATGAAGCTATCATGAATGAGGAGATTGCTAATGTTAAGACTGGTGAGGTTACTTACGCAGTTAGAGACACAGTAATCGACGACAAGGAGATTCACCAGGACGATTACATGGGAATCGGCGACAAGGGCATCCTTGCTGTAGGTACTGACATTGATGAAGTAGTTATCTCAATGGTTGATGAGATGGTTGATGATGCTACAGAGCTTATCAGCATCTACTATGGCGCTGATGTTGATGAGGCTAAGGCTAGTGAGCTTTGCGATATCATCACTGACAAGTATGGTGACTGCGACGTAGAGCTTCAGTTCGGCGGACAGCCAATCTACTATTACATCATTTCAGCTGAATAATATTAGAATTCGAGGCGTGGATTTTAGTCCACGCCTTTTTGAGCTCTAAGGAACGTCCCTAGGGCTCATTTTTCTTGTTAAAAGTGCCTGCAACTAGGTATAATATCCCTATGAGACTTAGTGAATCAGTTAGTAATGTCAAGGGAGTCGGTGAGAAGACCGTCCCTAAGTTAAACAAACTGAATATATACACCATTGGCGACCTCATATATGACCTTCCAAGAGGATTCATGGACTTGCATGAGCCTGTAACGGCCCTGGAAGACCATATAGGGGACATGATTGCTGTTAAGGGAATAATTAAGAAGGGCAGTGTCTATACTATTCGTAAGGGTAAGACAATGACCTTTGGTAAGCTTGCCTTCGCAGGAGGCGAAGTGGCAGTTGTATACTTCAATGCGCCGTATATAGGCAAGACCCTGGAATCAGCAGAGGAAAAGGTCTATTATGGTGTTCTTAATAATAACAGGGGCTTAACCCTTGCACAGCCTAAGGTATATTCGGTAGCTGAGTATACTCAGATGCTTAGTGAATTGCAACCTGTCTATGGACTTACCAAGGGTATCTCTAATGTCCAGATGAGGAAGTATATTAAGAATGCCTT
>DCIU01000044.1:6166-19294 GCA_002317245.1 Lachnospiraceae bacterium UBA1718 | reverse complement strand
GCCTGAAGAAGATGTGTTGCTGTATGGTTGCTGCAGATTGCTGCTCTTCTGTCTGCTTCCACGATAGTCTGGCATGCACCATTCTTAATCTCACCAGTAACTACTTTACCAATGTGAGCAATCTTACCAGAGCCAACCTTAACAACATCTTCTACTGCGAATTCGCCAGTAGCTGTCTTAATAGTACCCTTATCAGCACTCTGACCACCCATTGTTGCATAGAGAGTTGTCTTATCTGTAACAATCATTCCCTCAGCGCCAGCTGCAAGCGAATCAACTAGTGCTCCATCTGCTGCTATAGCAATAATAGCTGCATCTGTTGTAAGCGCATCATATCCAACGAACTCACTTGTTCCCTCAACTGACTCAAATATCTTAGCATTCTCATCTGACTTCTGAGAGAAGTTAGCATTCTGTCTTGCCATCTGCTTAGCTTCTTCCATAGCAGTCTTGAAGCCGTCCTCGTCAACTGCAAGTCCTTCTTCCTCTGCCATCTCAAGAGTAAGCTCGATTGGGAAACCGAATGTATCGTAGAGACGGAATGCGTTCTTACCATCGATTTCCTTAGCTCCTGCCTTCTTCTTCTCGTCAAGAATCTTAGTGAACTCCTTCATACCATTTTCAAGAGTAGACTCAAATCTGTCGATTTCCTTATTAAGCTCATCAAGAACGAACTTACGGTTAGCTACAAGATTAGCAAAAGCTTCTGCATATACTTCATCAATATAGATTGTTGCAATCGCAATCAGATTTTCCTTATTAAGACCAAGGGCTCTTCCATGTCTAACTGCACGTCTGATTAATCTTCTAAGAACATATCCTGCACCTGAGTTAGATGGTACCAGCTTAGCCTCATCACCAATAAGCATAACGCCTGTTCTCATGTGGTCTGCAAGGACTCTCATAGACTTAGTCATCTTCTCATCAGCATTGTACTTCTGGCCTGAAGCCTTCTCAATATAAGCAATAGCTGGTGTGAAGAGGTCTGTCTGATATACATCCTTAGTTCCATTAAGGAATGCAAGGTTTCTCTCAAGTCCCCAACCTGTATCTACATTCTTCTTAGCAAGTGGTGTCAGATGTCCATCCTTATGCTTCTCATACTGCATGAAAACATCATTACCAAGCTCTGTATACTTGCCACATGAACATCCAGGGCCACAATTAGGACCACAATCTGGAACATCAGCAATATAGAACATCTCTGAGTCAGGACCACATGGGCCATACTCTAATCCCCACCAGTTGTCATCAGCTGGAAGGTAGTAGATATTCTCTGGCTTGAAACCAGAGTTAATTCTGCACTGAGCACCCTCCTCATCACGTGGTGCATTCTCATCACCAGCGAATACTGTTGCAGCAAGATGATCCTTATCAAATCCAAATACTTCTGTAAGAAGCTCGTAAGACCAGTTACATCTGTCTTCCTTGAAGTAATCGCCGAGTGACCAGCTACCCATCATCTCGAAGAATGTAACATGGCTCTTATCTCCTACAGAGTCAATATCATTAGTACGAACACAACCCTGAACGTTGCAAAGTCTTGTTCCAAGTGGATGCTTCTCACCAAGAAGGTAAGGCATAAGTGGCTGCATACCAGCTACGTTAAAAAGAACGCCTGTTGATCCGTCTGATACAAGCGATACTGCGCCAACATCAACGTGTCCTTTCTTGGTATAGAATTCCTTCCATGTATTTCTTAATTCATTTGAGGTAAACTGTCTCATCTATCTCCTCCTATTTGTAAGGGTAAGTCCCTTCATTTACCTAGTATATGTGCATAAATACGCACTTTTCTAATTATAGAAAAGCTTTCAATTCATGTCAATCGGTATTCTACTTATTAATATGTTAGAAATGACTCCAATTATTATTCCAGCAATAAAAGATGCGATAAGCAAATATGGGGCATAATACATAACTGCTCCATAATCCGTTACTGCACCGGCCACTATCATCTGTCCAATGATATGGGCTAATGCTCCAATCAGGCTTACCGTCATCACATGGAATGACAGCCGCTTAACCACAACCATCGCGATAAGGGCCAGAATTGCTCCGGCTAATCCATACATAATCGCAGACATATTTCCGAACATAAATCCCACAAGAATAACTCTTAATATTGATATTACTCCCGCAGCCTTGGCATCCAGTCTGTATAGGGCAAATACAACTACCAGATTAGCAAAGCCAATCTTAATTCCAGGTATTGGAACAGGTATTGGAATAATGCTCTCGATGTAGCTGAACACAAGGGCTAATGCAATTAAAAGGCCGTAAGTTGCTGTCTTTTTCATACATGCAATTCTACCATAATATCTGCGAGTATGGTATTCTATAGCCATGAAAAGCAAGGACATTAAGATTATTCTTTCAATATTAATTCTATTAATTGCTGTTATTGTCTATCGAAGACTTACTGCTACTACAGGCCAGTTCATAGATATCACTGAAGCGGGCAAATACATCGGCTCCTATTCCCTGGATACCAACCAGACAATTGAACTAACTAACAATACAGTTGAGATTAAAAATGGCAAGGTACATATGCTCGAAGCCAACTGTCCAGATAAGCTCTGCATTAATCAGGGATTCGTTGATACAGATAATGCCAGCATAATCTGTCTTCCCAATCAGGTAGTTGTCACTGTATGTCAGCCAGGCGATGCTCTTAAGGCTAATGGCTTCTATTTCAATACCTATGTAGAATTAACAGCTTATAACTGCAACGATGAGAGTATGCTTAGTAATGCTCTTGATATATGTGCTAAGTATGAGAATATCTGCAGCCGAACAAGCGCAGATTCGGAGCTGTATAAATTAAATCACCGCCTTCTTCCACTCTATGGTGAAAAAGATGGCGTCAAGTATTATCAGGTATCTGATGAACTCTACGATATGATCAAGATTGGTTTGTACTATAGCCTAGAGTCTAGCGGCGCATTCAATATAGCAATTGCACCAGTAACAGATCTCTGGGACTTCACAGGCGAATCCAACGTTGTACCATCAGAAGACCAGGTGAAGGCAGCACTAGCCTATACTAATTATGAAGATATTCACGTGGCTGATAATAATCTGATTGGATTTGCTTCAGATAAGAACATGATTGATCTTGGTGGAATTGCTAAAGGCTATATAGCAGACGTTCTAAAAGAATACCTAGTTTCCAACAACGTCCATATGGCCATCATCTCTCTTGGCCACAACATACTCTGTGTGGGGGATAAGTTCGGCGAATCCTTCAAAATCGGAATCAAGAAACCCTTCAGCGAGAACGATGTAATCACAACCGTAGATGTATCAGATAAGTCCGTTGTCACCTCTGGCATCTACGAGCGTTACTTCCAAGTCGATGATACCATCTATCATCACATTCTCGATTCATCCACTGGCTACCCAATCCAGAACGACCTATCCAGTGTGACAATCATCTCCGACAGCTCTACCCAGGGCGACGCATTAAGCACCCTGCTTTTCTCACTTGGTTCCGAACGTGCTCTTGAGTTCGACAGGTCACATGACGATATCGATACTGTGCTTATTGATCGTGAGAATAATATAATACGTTGATAAAAATATAACCATTATAAAGCGTTGGCCAGCCGTTGTCTTGCAACGGGTTTTGCAGGCTGCCCAATTAATAACCGTGTGGCCATTATTAATATCGCAGCCGGAGGGGACTTTGTAATGGTTATATTATTTTTATCAACGTATAGATTACATTTTCTTCCGAGCAATATGCTCATAGAACACTTTGCCATCAAGATCGTAGGTATAATAGTTGTAGAGCAGGTCTTCTGTAACATCGGTTAGTGATCTGTCTGAGAACCACTTCATGGATACGTAGCCATCGTAGAGATCTGGTCCCTTGGCGTTGCCATGAATGTTGTCGGATAATTCACGGGCCGGATACCAGCAGCCGATTAGGAAGATGCATATGATTATGCCTTTACGAATGCCAAGACTAGTCTTCTCCTCATCTTTAAATAACACCTGTAGTGTTAATACCATTAGATAGAATAAAGATGGTATTGAGCCTGACATTACGATGTCATTACACAGACCCATATGAGTCCATGGAAGTAATAATAAGACCGCTATGTTGATATAGAATAATGGATTCCTATAATTCTCCTTTGCCACCATCAGGGCATATATTCCAAACATGAATAAACAGAATAAAATGTATACGCCAATATAGAGACCCGGATATGTCTGCCATCTGAAGGCCGAGCTGTAAGGCTTCTCAACCTGCATGAAACCAAGGAAATAGAAGAAAAATACAGTCCCCAGGGATATAGCAGGTAATATATTGAACAAGGAGAAAATGTCTCCAATTCTTATATTACGATTTAACAATTGCACAATTGCCAATATAATAGCAATGCCCGCTAATGCGCCAAATGAGAAGGTTCCAAATATTATTGTTGGCAGTATAAGAAGTACATAATACTTTACCTTCTCCCTATGCTCACTAAGCAGCATAACGACCATCCAGGGAACAATAACCTGCGGATATACCCATCTCAACATTATAAGATTGCTTCTATACTGAAGCATGATGTCCCTGATTAATACCCAGTGGTAACTGCCTGTTGAATACATCTCATCACCATATATTCCAGAGATGAATTCCTGGGCTAATAGAAGCCCACCACAAAAGAAAAACATAAATAATAACGCTATTAATTTTTTCCAGTTCTTATCAGCCTTGCTCACTCTGATTAGATGCAGATATGCCAGATATAGACCTAGCATCCCCCATGCTGCCATCATCACATTACTTACCTCAAAGGAGCCAAATATCTTGCCAATAATAGCCGGCACCATATACTGTCCAAGGTAATATGTCAGCATGCTATCCTCATATACTGTGTAATATACAGGCCAGCGTTCTATGGTAAGGTCCCTTAATACGGCGTTATGCTTGAACCAGTCACCTGACTGAGGATATATGCCACCAAAGCCAATAAATATACATACAGCGGCAACTATTACCGCCGTAATGATAAGCATGGGAATGGATATATAATAATCCTTATCCTCAGAGTCAGTCGCATAATCTTTTACCATAAATACGACTCCTACCCCCGATATCACGAGAGAAACAAGGGCAATAAGCGTCTTAGTCCAGCCACACAAAAAGAGAACAACTGGCAGATAAATATATATAGTTGTGATGATTAATAATATCTTGTATTTAATCTTCATAATCTACTCTAAGAAAAACAAAAGCCACATCCTGTATTATAACAGAATGTGGCTAATATTTATATTATTTGCCTATCATACCTTGAATATGCTTACCGCCTCATCAAGATCTGATGCGTTCTGCTGAAGAACTACAACCGCCTGGCCAAGCTGTTCAACAGAAGCCAACTGCTTATCAACAATCTTGCTAAGCTCTGATGCTGAAGCTCCAGTCTGAATTGATGTAGAAGAAATGCTCTCAACTGCTGACAGTGTATCTTCCTTAGCTCTCTCAATACCATTCATGGATGTAATGATGCTGTCAAGGTTATTAGACAGATCCTGAATATGAGCGCTAATGTCGTTGAATACATTAATTGTAGTCTTAAGCGACTGCTCCTGAGTATTAACAATACTCTCAGCCTTCTCTGCTGTCTCAATTGCTACAGCCATTCTGTTCTGAAGCTTGCCAACAATGTCTCCAATCTCGCCAGCTGCCTCACTTGATCTAAGGGCAAATCCTCTGATATTATCAGCAACTACTGCGAATCCTCTACCAGCTTCTCCTGCTCTTGCGGCCTCAATAGAAGCATTAAGTGCTAAGAGGTTAGTCTCTTCAGCAATGTCCTCAATCGTTGTAATGATGCTTGTAATTGACTGAGCCTCTTCTGTCAGCTTGCCAATCTCTTCGATAATTCCCTTAGTAACATCAGTTGTCTCATATACATGCTCACTAAGCTCATTAACTACGTTCATACCGCCATCGATAGCTGTACGTGTTGTACTTGTAATATCACTAATCTTAGCTGTATTAGACTGAACAACTTCGATACTGCTTGCAAGCTCTTCCATCTGAGCAAGGCAGTTAGATGTATCTTCAGACTGTCTCGCAATACCAGTATCAATATCATCAACTGCTGTAGAAATATCCTGAGAGATATCAGCAAGAAGCTTAGAATTATCATCAACAGTGTTAGCAGAACCAACAAGCTCTCCACTAACATCACCCATCTTAACAATGAGCTTCTTCATGCTGCTCTTCATATTTCTAATATTAGCGGATAAGGTTCTGAACTCATCCTTTCTGGACAGATGAAGTTCTCCAGTAAGGTCACCGCTTGCAGTCTCCTGCATATCCTTATTAACCTTCTTAATTGCCTTACCAATATCCAGTGCAAAGTAATTACCGAGGACTAATGCAACTATTGCACAGATTATTACAGCAATAACCAGGTAAGCTTTAATCGATTTAGCACCAGCTAATACGCTGGATCTTGGAACAATACCACAAATCATTGCATCCATCTTCTCAGCTGGAGCATATACGAACATATAGTCCTGTCCGTTTGCAGATACAGTATTGTTACCGCTCTCAGTAGCACCCTTGATAGCCTGATAGAAGTCCTTATCAACAAATGTAAAAGCTCCGTCACCGCTAATCACTTCATGTCCATCATTGCCAATCAATGCAACATAGCTACCCTCAGCCAGTTCTGCCTGATTAAGGACATCAGTAATATAAGCCTTCTTAATATCAACAACAATATATCCACCGAATGCATTGTTCATATTAATGAATGGGCTAACATATGATAATGCATATGCATCTGAGTTAAATGTTGTTATAGCATCAAGCTCCTTATGTGAGCCAACCCAGCTTGCTTCCTTATCATTAGCATTAACATAGGAACCAGCAGCTGAACCATCAAATGCAGCGAAGGAATCACCCTTCTTAATTCCCATGTTAGTAATACTATCATATCCATCTGCAACAACTGCTATACCAGAAACAAGATAGTCAGCTGTTGCCTCATTGGCAAGTGTAAGCTTCATATTGTTCTTCTGATTATCAGTAGGTGTTCCAGTAAATACCTGAGTAGCATCAGTTGACACTCTGTTAGCTATAAGTGCAGCAGCCTCTCCACCAGAATTAACATATTCAGCAATAGTATTAACTGTTGATGATACTGCGCTCTCACTACTTGTAATAAGAAGCGAGCTCGACTTCTGTGATACCAAAAGGCCTGCAATTATAAAGGCAACAATTGGAATCATAAATGCTAACACAAGCTTAACTCTTATTGAAATAATAGCTTTTGTAGCATCAACTTCCTTTTCAGGCTTAACCTTTTTGATTTTTTCTTTCTTTTCCTTCTTAAGCATTTTACCGCTCCCTATTGATTCATACATAAGAAAAATCGTCATAATAATATGTATAAATTATACATTTTATCATGACGATTATCTATTATTTACTCTTCATTTATAGGGCCACAGGACAAAGTCAGTAAAAAATCCAACTTCCTGAATAGATTATTTAACTATTTTGAAACACTTAATATATAAGAAGAAGTCGATGAGCCATAATATGCTATGTCTCCCATGGAAGACAACATGTCAAGTCTGATATCTCCATACTTCTCATATTCCTTAGTTCCTATGTATATATATTCAATATTGTATTTATTTATCAGCTCTTCCTTCTTCTGCAGATCCTCTCCTGTATATATCTCTTTAATATCGTTCTGTCTCTCCAGGACATAATCATAGCTATTATGCCAGAGCCATTCATGAGTCATCCATCCAAGTACCGTTGGGTGACCAGTCAGAGCCGGAATTACATCATAATCAGAATAACTCAGGCCGTCCGCTACAAGAATTATTTCCTGTCCCTTTATATTGTCGTTAATCCAGTCAACAACCTCACTCTCATCTCCAATATTATCAAGTGTTGTAGTCATACTGTTGATCCCCTTATATTCCCAGGTCTTATATTCTCCAATCCAGGCTCTTAAGGAACTGAATAAGTATCCAACTGTAAAAATCCATATAACTAATAGTACTCCAGCCCATCTCTTAATTGATCTTGCTCTTACGAACTGTCGAACATTTAGCTCCTCAGAATAAGTGGCAGATAATACCCTGACAAATATATATCCCATACAAATGCCAAATAATATGTAGGCCTCGTATGTCATCTTGAACATAGTGTTGGCTCTTGGGAATCCATTAATATAAATATCCTTAACAAAAATGAACTCAGGAACAGCCACAAGGCCAATAGCACATAAGGAAATTAAAATAAGGCAAATGTCTGAAAATTCAAACAATTCTTTTTTGCCCGAAAACAGTCCTCTACTGAAGCAAAAAACAAGCAATAGAATAACACATGCAATCGGAAGCCCCCATAAAACTAATAGTTGATAAGGCAATGTTCTTATCTCAACAATTCCAATTCCATCAAACATAGGATTGAACTTGGATCTGTATGGATAATTAAAAAGATTGATCCCAATCCAGAAGAAAGCGCCCTCGATAAAAGTATATAAAAAAGTCTTCCAAAGGCTTCTGTACCTGATAAACAGACTCACAAGTACGAATGCTCCAGACACCACAAAATAAATAGCGAAATCCCAATAGTTTGACATGGATGAAATTGCTATTAAAAATGTGCAGATAATTAAATTAGCATTTAACAAAATGCTAAGTATTTCACGAACGATTCCTCTGTCTTCTCTCGCATCTTCAGTCCACCTATCATAGGTATATGCAATAATCACAGCTATTATAGTCAGAACAACTATTATATTAATAACATGAGCATGAAGATCACCTATCAGGAATGAATATGAAGGAAACTCAGAAATAGTTCTGTCAGCTTCATTAAGTGGTCTGTATCCAATGTATCTTGTAGAATCAGCGAACCAATATGTCGTATCGCCCTCCATGCCAAATATATCAGAAATTGCAGGAACGATTTTGCCATATATAATATAATGAACATTTCCAGATAGCATAACAGCTATTGCACTAATTGCTCCAGCAATCTTGCAGGCATATCCTTTCATGGCAGAAAGGCTAACTGTAAGCATATTGACAATCAGATAAACATAGCACAAGCCAATGGTTAGTATTGTGGTCAGTGCAAGTGAATAACCATCATGAACAGGCACAAAGGATAACTTACATAAGAATGTCATCATATACTGGCCATAGTAATAGTAGTTAATATACTCACCGGCTGCCCATGTATCTAAAGGGGGCATATAAGATGTCTTATCCATTGTTGCCATAAAGGCATAGTCCATTAATCGTTCAGTCTCTGTTGCTGGTATCTTATGTGCCAGAACCCAGGTGCTAATTATCAGGATAAAAAGAAAGGCAAATTCATAGAGAATAATTAAATCATAATTATATAAATTAAGCGTTTTGTCTTTGTTCTTAACAAAATATAGCCCATAAGAAATCACAAGAATTGCAAGAGTGGCTACAATAACCGATGAATTACTAAAGGCAAGCAAATGCAGAGATGACAGCAACCATACTATATATGAAGAAAGGCAGAGTCCTATAACCCTGCCAAACAGATATGCTCTGCTATTAAATTCTTTAAATAGTAGACCTATTAGTGGTAAAACTGCCAAATTGAGCGCAAACATGCCAAGATCCCAACGAAGAAGGGTCTGCATATCACTTCCTAATAAGGCAAATCCCAATCCAACCGTAAGGAATAGCAGGATTGCATATATTGCAACTGTATAGCTTTTAAGCTTATCAACAATAGTTTTCATTATCTGTTAATCCTTAGAAATGGCTAAAACACAATCGAAAACAAACCTGCACTAGCAACGCCCATAATAATACCAGCAAGTATTACACCACCAATTACAGCTAATACACTCTTCTTAAAGTCCATATCAAGAATGCTGGCAGCAAGTGTACCTGTCCATGCACCTGTTCCTGGTAATGGGATTCCTACAAATAATAATAAAGCAATATAAAGGCCTCTACCTGCCTTAGCCTGGAGCTTCTCGCCACCCTTTTCTCCCTTTTCCAGGCAGAATGTAAAGAAACCACCAATAATCTTCTTATCCTTGCCCCATACTAGAACTTTTCTGGCAAACCAGAATATAAATGGAACTGGAAGCATATTACCAGCAATCGCAATGATATAACATAACGGTAGTTTCAAATCAGCACCAGCACTAATGAAGCCTATTGCATAAGGAATGGCTCCTCTCAGTTCAATTAATGGTACCATTGAGATAAGAAAGATAATTAAATAATGTGTAAGCTTTGACATACAAAAAACTCCTCTAAAAAATAATAAAAAAATAATAACAAATGTTCTTGATTAATTCCGCCAGGTAAATTATAATTCAAACGAACCAAAAAATATTAAAAAGCAGCTAATTGTCAGGCAATTTGAGCAATTCATTTTTTAATATTATGTAATCCACAAAATCTAGTTTCAAGATTTTAGTGTTTTCCCCACAGAATAACAAAAATCAGGCCTTTTAAATATCAGTATTTTGCAAGATATTTTGCAATTTACTACTATTTTTGACCCGTTTTTCCAGCATTTGGAAGCCAATTTCTTGCATTTCAGTCATTTTCCGTCATTTAAATTGCGTAAATATCCAGCAAAAAGTGACCATATATAGTGGTCTAACCACTGCATTAACTTATTTTAGCACAATATCTTATATTATCCCACCCATATTGCATAATTTGCGTTTTTTAAGAATTATATGTGCAAATCATCGTTTTTTATTTAACGATTGCTCCTCCTCTTCCGATCAATTAGTTTTTTCTCTTTTACCACAATATATTGTAGACAATAATTTAATCTACAATTATTCAGCCACTTTCTCTTCCTTTCTCCCCACTATTTTTACTATTTTCCATCCTAAGACCACTTCCTTGAAATTATCCAAAATAAAAAGCTCTGTATTGCGTTTTCAATACAGAGCTATCAACTAAATCCAATTTTACTTATCAAATAATTTAATATAGAGCTTCTAAAATGCTCCATATTTATCATTCATCTTCTTCCAAAGTATTCCAAATATGATAAACCATACAAAGGATTCTATTGTGGCAAGCATCTCGTTGTGTAAAAATTCGATTATAAGAACCATTACCAGACATCCAAAGGCCATGAAAAGCATTAGATATCCTCCAACCTCAGCATATTTCTTATCATCTCTAAGTAATCTATTATCATCCTTCTTCCTAAGCTTGCTGGGATCCTTGGTAATAATCATATATAATCCATACACAAGACATACAACCCCAAGTCCAACAGGAATCCAGATCGAGCTCATAAAGCTAACTAAGTCCATTTGGGCACCTCCTTATTCATTTCAAGTAATTATATCATATTAGACTTCTCTATCGAAAGACATATAATGTAAATACTTATCGTTAAAGTCATCCTCATTTGCAATTAGAAGGGTCTGGCACTTCGTAGCGATATTAGCCATATCTCTAAAGGAAGTATCTTCCCTGGCACATAATATTGCTCCTTTAAGCGAACTATTACCAATGGCCTTAACAGAAGTGCAGCTCTTTGGAATTAGTCCAATATTCATTGCCTTCTTAATATCAAGTCCATTGCCGAATCCGCCCGCGAGATAAATATTAGTAATCTCACCTGATTCAATACCATATTCTCTACATAATAACTCTATTCCTACCCGTACCGCACTCTTAGCAAGCTGCAGTTCTCTTATATCCTGCTGAATAAGCCTTATATTAGGCAAAAGTGGATATCCTTCGTCAAAATAGCCTTCCGAAAGCATTCCGTCGCTGTCAATTATTCCAGCATCAAGCAAGTCTGATACAATTGAAATAAGACCCGAACCACATAATCCTATAGGTGTCTTTCCATCAATTGTTCGTGTTTGAAGCCTGTTTCTTCCTATTATATTAGTATCATATATAGCACCTGGAATACTTGGAACGCCAATGCTAATATTCCCGCCTTCAAAAGCTGGTCCTGCAGCTGTAGATGTTGCTACAATTCTGTTCTTATTGCCTATAACCATTTCTCCATTTGTCCCGAGGTCGATAAGTAAAGATATATCTGCACTTGCGCACATCTTACTAGCATATATACCAGATACTATATCTCCACCAACAAATGCCGAAATACCAGGCAATATATAGACCAGTACATGGTCAAGGTCTCTTCTTCCAAGAACCTCTTCTGCAGGCACTGTCTCTCCACTAACCGAATGTGGTGTAAATGGATACTTTCCAAGGCTCTGACACGAATATCCCCTAAGAAGATGAATCATTGTAGTATTACCAGCTATAACCACCCTTCTAATAAGACCAGACCTTATCTTATTCCGCTGTATTAATATATCAATGTTCTTATTTATGCAGTCTATAATGATTGTCTGTAATACTTGCTTACAGCCCTCATTAGAAGCCTTAATTCGCCCTATAACGTCTGCTCCATATGTTCTCTGTGGATTAATTGAGCAAATAGTATCAGCAACTGATCCATCGCCCTCTACAAGTGCAAAAGCCACTGTAGTAGTACCTATATCAATAGCTATACCGAATGAATCGCTCGTAGTATAGGCAGTAGGTGAAGCGGTCCTATCAACTGAAAGCGCACTTATCTTTGCCTCATTATCAAGCAATGTCACACCACTAATATCATAGTCCTCATCCACCTCAGTCTTGCAGGCAAGCACAATACTCCCATCAGACAATCTCACCTTACACTTGCCACAGGCACCACAACCTCCGCATGGCAATGAAATATATATTTTATTTTTGCGTAATAGTTCTGATAGTTTCATTGATAGCAGCTCACCTCACAAAATTGCATATCTGAATTATAACATAAAAAAGCCCTGGCATTTTCAGCCAGGGCTTAAAATCCATATAGATTCTTTATATAAGATTACTTATTCTCGTTATAAGCTTTCTTTGCCTCTTCAAGACCAACCTTAGCAGCCTTAGCTACGTCCTTGCCGATCTTAAGAGCTTCCTTAGCAAGCTCAGCACCCTTATCAGCTACTTCCTTAGCTACCTCAGGAGCCTTATTAGCTACGTCCTTAGCAACAGCTGTTGCCTTCTCCTTAACGTTCTCAATTACGTCAGCAACTTTGTCCTCTGTAGTCTCCTCTGGCT
>DCIU01000044.1:5212-6077 GCA_002317245.1 Lachnospiraceae bacterium UBA1718 | reverse complement strand
GACCAATCTTGTGGCAGAACTCAACAGATGTTGGATCTCCACCGTGCTCACCACAGATACCAATGTGGAGGTTTGGATTAACTGGCTTACCAAGCTTAATAGATGTCTCCATAAGCTTACCTACACCTGTCTGGTCAAGACGAGCAAATGGATCATTCTCGAAGATCTTAGTATCGTAGTAAGCCTCAAGGAACTTACTAGCATCATCTCTTGAGAAGCCGAATGTCATCTGTGTAAGATCGTTAGTACCGAAGCAGAAGAAATCAGCCTCAGAAGCGATCTCATCAGCTGTAAGTGCAGCTCTTGGGATCTCAATCATTGTACCAACTTCGTACTCAAGCTCTACGCCAGCATTCTTAATCTCTTCATCTGCTGTAGCAACTACAACATTCTTAACAACCTTAAGCTCCTTAACATCACATACAAGTGGAATCATAATCTCAGGCTTAACATTCCAGTCTGGATGATCAGCAGCAACCTTGATAGCAGCTCTGATAACAGCCTTAGTCTGCATCTTAGCAATCTCAGGATATGTAACTGCAAGTCTGATTCCTCTATGACCCATCATAGGGTTGAACTCATGAAGTGAGTTAATGTATTCCTTAATCTTCTCAACGCTCTTGCCCTGCTTGTAAGCAAGCTTAGCAATATCCTTCTCCTCAATTGGAACGAACTCATGAAGTGGTGGATCCAGGAATCTGATTGTAACTGGGCATCCTTCAAGAGCTTCATATAACTGCTCAAAGTCATTCTGCTGGTATGGAAGAATTCTCTCAAGAGCATCCTCTCTCTCTTCAACTGTATCAGCACAGATCATCTCACGGAATGTAGCAATTCTGCTCTCCTCGAAGAACATATGCTCTGT
>DCIU01000044.1:4854-5132 GCA_002317245.1 Lachnospiraceae bacterium UBA1718 | reverse complement strand
GCATTAGTACGAACCTTAAGTGTTCTATACTTATCAGCCCATCCCATTACGCGGCCGAACTCACCAGCGATCTGAGCATCAACTGTCTCGATAATACCATCGTAGATATTACCAGTTGAACCATCAATTGAGATAGCGTCGCCTTCTGTATATGTCTTACCAGCAAGAGTAAACTTCTTGTTAGCCTCATCCATTGTGATATCGCCACAACCAGATACACAGCACTTACCCATACCACGAGCAACTACAGCTGCATGTGATGTCATACCACCACGAAC
>DCIU01000044.1:4178-4824 GCA_002317245.1 Lachnospiraceae bacterium UBA1718 | reverse complement strand
CTGTAATATCTTCTGGAGATGTCTCGAGACGAACAAGTACAACCTTCTCGCCTCTCTCTGCCCATTCAACTGCATCCTCTGCAGAGAATACTACCTTACCGCAAGCAGCTCCTGGAGAAGCTCCAAGTCCCTTACCTGCTGGTGTAGCAGCCTTAAGTGCCTTCATATCAAACTGTGGATGAAGTAATGTATCAAGGTTACGAGGATCAATCATAAGAACTGCTTCTTCCTCTGTTCTCATACCTTCATCAACAAGGTCACAGGCAATCTTAAGTGCAGCCTGAGCTGTTCTCTTACCATTTCTTGTCTGAAGCATGTAAAGCTTACCATGCTCTACAGTAAACTCCATATCCTGCATGTCTCTGTAGTGGTCTTCAAGTCTCTGACATACATCCTGGAACTGAGCGAATGCCTCTGGGAACTTCTCTTCCATCTCAGCAATCTTCATTGGAGTACGAACACCAGCTACAACGTCCTCGCCCTGAGCATTTGTAAGGAACTCACCAAATAATCCCTTATTACCTGTTGCAGGGTCACGAGTAAATGCAACACCAGTACCACAGTCATCACCCATATTACCGAATGCCATTGACTGTACGTTAACAGCAGTTCCCCATGAATATGGAATATCATTATCACGACGATA
>DCIU01000044.1:3796-4141 GCA_002317245.1 Lachnospiraceae bacterium UBA1718 | reverse complement strand
GGGTTATCCCATGAACGGAATACAGCCTTAATAGCTCCGTATAACTGCTCCTTAGGATCTGTTGGGAAATCTGTTCCTAACTTGGCCTTGTACTCAGCCTTGAACTGGCTAGCTAATTCCTTAAGGTCATCAGCTGTAAGCTCAACGTCCTGCTTAACGCCTCTGTCTTCCTTCATCTTGTCGATAAGCTCTTCGAAATACTTCTTACCAACTTCCANNCTTCCATAACTACGTCAGAATACATCTGAATGAATCTTCTGTAGCAATCCCAAGCCCAACGTGGATTATTAGACTTCTCAGCGATTACGTTAACAACTTCCTCATTAAGACCAAGGTTAAGGATTG
>DCIU01000044.1:1170-3778 GCA_002317245.1 Lachnospiraceae bacterium UBA1718 | reverse complement strand
GTATCCATCATACCTGGCATTGATGCTCTGGCACCTGAACGAACTGATACTAATAATGGATTCTCAAGATCACCGAACTTCTTACCAGTAATCTCTTCCATCTTAACAATATACTCGTCAATCTGTCCCATGATCTCACTATTGATCTCACGGCCGTCCTCATAATACTGAGTACAAGCCTCTGTTGTAATTGTGAAACCCTGTGGAACAGGAAGACCAAGATTTGTCATCTCAGCAAGGTTAGCACCCTTACCACCTAACAAATTTCGCATGTCTGCGCGGCCTTCACTAAACAAATACACCCATTTTGTCATAGAAAATATCTCCTTTGCATATATACTAATCAAAAAAGTAACCCCACTTTTCTGACTGCAACCAAATAATTAGAAAGTAAACTTATCAGCAAACCAAGCATCAAGTTCATCAATCTTAACTCTTACCTGTTCCATTGAATCACGGAATCTGATAGTAACTGCATGATCCTCTTCAGAATCAAAATCATATGTAATACAGAATGGAGTACCAATCTCATCCTGTCTACGATATCTCTTACCAATGTTTCCTCTGTCATCAAACTCGCAGTAGTACTTCTTAGAAAGCTCTGTAAATACCTTCTCAGCACCCTCATTAAGCTTCTTAGATAATGGAAGGACACCAATCTTAACTGGGGCAAGTGCTGGATGGAATCTCATTACTGTTCTGACATCGCCTTCACCAAGGTCTTCCTCATCATATGCAGCACAGAGGAATGCAAGTACTACTCTGTCAGCACCAAGTGATGGCTCAACAACATATGGAACATACTTCTCACGCTTCTCATCATCGAAGTAAGACATGTCCTCACCTGATGTATTCTGATGCTGTGTAAGATCGTAATCTGTTCTGTCAGCGATACCCCAGAGCTCACCCCAACCGAATGGGAATAAGAACTCGATATCTGTTGTACCCTTAGAGTAGAAGCAAAGCTCTTCTGGGTCATGATCACGAAGTCTCATCTCATCTTCCTTAATACCAAGACTTAATAACCAGTCACGGCAGAATGCTCTCCAGTACTGGAACCACTCAAGGTCTGTACCTGGCTCGCAGAAGAACTCAAGCTCCATCTGCTCGAACTCTCTTGTACGGAATGTGAAGTTACCTGGTGTAATCTCATTACGGAATGACTTACCAATCTGGCCAATACCAAATGGAATCTTCTTACGAGATGTACGCTGTACATTCTTAAAGTTAACGAATATACCCTGAGCTGTTTCAGGTCTTAAGTAAACTGTGTTCTTAGCATCCTCAGTAACGCCCTGGAATGTCTTGAACATAAGGTTGAACTGTCTGATATCTGTGAAGTTGTGCTTACCACATGTAGGACAAGGAACATTGTTGTCCTCGATGAAAGCTTTCATCTCTTCCTGTGAGTATGCATCGATTGGCTTAGGAAGTGTAATACCATTCTCTGATGCAAAGTCCTCGATGAGCTTGTCAGCTCTGAATCTCTCATGACACTCCTTACAGTCCATAAGAGGATCAGCAAATCCACCAAGATGTCCTGAAGCAACCCATGTCTGTGGATTCATAAGGATTGCACAGTCAACACCAACATTGTATGGATTCTCCTGTACGAACTTCTGCCACCAGGCTCTCTTAACATTGTTCTTAAGCTCAACACCAAGATTACCGTAATCCCATGTATTAGCAAGACCACCATAGATCTCGCTACCTGGATATACGAATCCTCTGTTCTTAGCAAGAGCTACAATTTTTTCCATTGATTTTTCCATTTTAATACTCCTCACTTTTAATTAATCGAACACAATATAAGCAGTAGAACCGCCCTCAACCGTGGCCCTTTTATGATCATCACTTACCTTGACATTCTCAGTAGCATACTTAATGTCCTTGTAAGTGCTCACATCTGTTGCAATGTTGAGAATGACAATATGTGAATCAGCAATATCCTTACTGGTCGCAACATTAACTGATTCTCCATTCTCTACCCCTATTACAGGAGTTGACATACTATATCCCGCCTTAACAGCCTTAGCCACTGTTCCATAGAATATTGGCAGGTTATTGAAGTCGTAATATACGTCGTCATCGTCATACTTAATTACACTTCTTAATACATCGCCTTCAAGCTTGATTTCAGTAAGCTCCATTTTGTATTTATTAGAAGCGTTGTAATTAGTAATAAATTCCTCTGTGTCTCTCTTCAGCTCTTCAAAATCATAGACATTTGTGTCGAAGTCCTCAACAAGATATTCATCAAAGCTTCCGTCCTTATTGAACACAAGTGTGTTGGTCTCATACTGAGCTTTTCCACAGCCACAAATAAATAAAAATAGGCAGGAAGCAAATATCATTTTTATAACATTCTTCCTGCCTACTAATACCTTACACATTCACCGAATAATCCTCTCATAACTTGTCTAATAATTATACAAAAAGTGAGGATATTTAGCAATTAAATTCTATTCAATTTATGAGTTTTTTAAGCGAATTTTAGAGCTCAGATGGGCCATCTCCAACTGACACTACATAGAAGTCAGCTTTAATACCTGTTTTCTCAAGATATACCTTACCAACAGTCTCCTTGAAGTTCTCTACAGCATCATTC
>DCIU01000044.1:681-1091 GCA_002317245.1 Lachnospiraceae bacterium UBA1718 | reverse complement strand
TCGGCAAGTACATCACACTCAGGACATGAGGTTGCATAATCATCACGAAGTGATACATGAGAAGCATTAATGAGTCTTCCAAACTCTGCAATATCACCGGATTTAAGCGTCTCAATTGCCTTGATTGTACGGTTATTCTCATATACTGCATGCTTAGCACGCTTTCTACAGGTTGGATCCTTGATTGCGTCCTTAACCTCTTCGAACTTCTCATCCGACAAATCACCCAGTGTCTTAATATCAACAACTGTCTGTAAGTCAGCTAATGCAGTCTCACACTCTTTTCTACGGGTATTATATTCACTGTTAACAAGGCTATGCTTAACATTGCTGTTAGTAACAACAATTGAAGCATTCTCAAGTACTATTGGAGCATACTCGAAGTTAAGTGTTGCAGTGTCAAGGAAGAT
>DCIU01000044.1:0-576 GCA_002317245.1 Lachnospiraceae bacterium UBA1718 | reverse complement strand
TCAACATTAGTAACATCTACCCCGAACTGGTCTCTTAACATATATCCGGTAACAACCTCTAAGGAAGCAGAGCTTGATAAGCCCGATCCATTAGGAATATTGCCGTATAAAAGCACATCAAGGCCTGCGTCGATATTATAACCGCGCTCATTAAATGCCCAAATAACTCCCTTAGGATATGCTGTCCAGTTACCATCACCCTTAGGATTCATGTCATCAAGACTAGTCTCCACAAGGCCCACATCTGTGAAGTTCATAGAGTAGAATCTTAGTACTCTGTCATCACGCTTGCGAACAGCCATATATGTACCGATTGTCAGTGCACATGGGAATACATGTCCACCGTTATAATCAGTATGTTCACCAATAAGATTAACTCGACCTGGTGCGTAATATATCTTAACGCCATCAGCCGAACCATAAACCTTAGCAAATTCTTCAATTAATTTGTTCTTCATAGTCACCCCTTCAATATCACGCCAATCTTCGGCTTTTACGATAGTGTATCAAGTATCTCCAGGCTTTTAAATTGATAATTCATCACAATACCACGAATTTTCTTCGCTATTTCCAGTA
>DCIU01000101.1:26931-30210 GCA_002317245.1 Lachnospiraceae bacterium UBA1718 | reverse complement strand
GTACCAAACTTCTTAGACTATAACGGTTATCCAGCAAGCATCTGCGTATCTGTTAACGAAGAAGTTGTACATGGAATTCCAAGTAAGACAAGAATTCTTAAAGAGGGAGATATCGTAAGCCTTGATGCTGGCCTTATCTATAAGGGATATCACTCAGATGCAGCAAGAACTTATGCAGTAGGTCAGGTAAGCGAAGAAGTAAGACAGCTTATGGATGTAACTAAGCAGGCATTCTTCGAAGGAATCAAGGTGGCTAAGGCTGGTAATCATCTATTCGATATATCCAATGCTATTGATGACTATGTATCACAGTACGGATATGGAATAGTAAGAGACTTAGTTGGTCATGGAATTGGAACTTCGCTCCATGAGGATCCACAGATTCCTAACTTCAGACAACCAAGAAGAGGACCTAAGCTTGTGCCAGGAATGACACTTGCCGTAGAGCCAATGATTAATCTTGGAAGAGCTGATGTTGAATGGCTTGATGATGACTGGACAGTAGTTGCTGAAGATGGACTTCCATCAGCACACTACGAGAACACAATTCTTATTACAGAGGGTGAACCTGAGATACTTACTCTGCTGTAAAATGAACCTACTATATTATAAGAAGAAACAGATTTGTTATTTAAGGAGATAGTGAATGTCAAAAAGTGATGTTATTGAAATCGAAGGAACAGTAGTTGAGAAGCTTCCTAATACAATGTTCAAGGTAGAGCTTGAGAATGGACACGTAGTACTTGCTCACATCAGTGGTAAGTTACGTCAGAACTTCATCAGAATCTTACCTGGTGACAAGGTTACTCTTGAGATGAGTCCATACGACTTATCTAAGGGAAGAATCATCTGGAGAGATAAGTAATGGAGACATCCATTATTTAAAATATTCATAAAATTAGGTATAGACAAGCCTTTGGGCTTTTGCTATAATGATAAACGGTCTTTTTATGGAAAGGAGGGTCTAAATATGAAGGTTAGATCATCAGTAAAGCCGATTTGTGAAAAGTGTAAAGTCATTAAGAGAAAGGGATCTATCAGAATTATCTGTGAGAATCCTAAGCACAAGCAGCGTCAGGGTTAATTAATCCTCACTGCTCATTATTCGTTTATATGATATAAGTATAAATCCGTAGAGCTAACGGACAATACATATTGATACCGAGAATAATGACACACAGTATCGGAACGGTCGGTAGATGCCGGCTGGGTGGTAGTAAGACCCCACCCCAATCAATTAGTATCGCAGTTATAGAACTGCAGAAGAAAAAAGGAGAAAAATATGGCTCGTATTGCAGGTGTAGACTTACCAAGAGATAAGAGAATCGAGATCGGTCTCACATATATCTATGGTATTGGTCGTGTAAGTGCAACAAAGATTGTTGAGAAGGCTAAGGTTAATCCTGATACACGTGTTAGAGACCTTACAGATGATGAGGTTAAGGCACTTTCAGAGGTTATCGACGCTGAGTACATGGTAGAAGGTGATCTTCGTAGAGAAATCGCTCTTAATATTAAGAGACTTCAGGAGATCGGTTGCTACAGAGGAATTCGTCATAGACGTAATCTTCCATGTCGTGGTCAGAAGACTAAGACAAACGCTAGAACATGTAAGGGTCCAAAGCGTACAGTTGCTAATAAGAAGAAGTAAGATTTTTCTTACTGTCAGGGGATGGGTATCCCCTCTACACACATAGTGTAGGCAAATAGAAAGAAAGAGGTAATTTTAAAATGGCTAAAGCAGCAGCAAAGAAGGTAACAAAGAAGCGTGTTAAGAAGAATATTGAGCATGGTCAGGCACATATCCAGGCTAGCTTCAATAACACTATCGTAACACTTACAGATGACCAGGGTAATGCACTCTCATGGGCTTCAGCAGGTGGACTTGGATTCAGAGGATCTAAGAAGTCAACACCATACGCAGCTCAGATGGCAGCAGAGACAGCTACTAAGGCAGCTCTCATTCATGGTCTTAAGAAGGTTGATGTATTCGTTAAGGGTCCAGGTTCAGGACGTGAGGCAGCTATTAGAGCTCTTGCAGCAGCTGGTCTTCAGGTTGAGTCTATCCGTGACGTAACACCAGTACCACACAATGGATGCCGTCCTCCAAAGAGACGTCGTGTCTAATTAAAGCCCTAGGGCAGATTTGGTTACTATTAACGTTGGAAGAAGTCAGCGTGTATGCTGATGTAAACAACAATTTTTAAGGAGAATAAAAATGGCAGTAAATCGTACACCAGTCCTTAAGAGATGTAGATCACTTGACCTTGATCCAACATTCTTAGGATATGACAAGAAGTCAAACAGAACAAAGATTCACGGAAACAAGAAGATGAGCGAGTATGGCTTACAGCTTCGTGAGAAGCAGAAGGCTAAGTTCATCTATGGCGTTCTTGAGAAGCCTTTCCGTAACTACTATGACAAGGCTGATAGACAGAAGGGTATGACAGGTGAGAACCTTATGATCCTCCTCGAGAGCAGACTTGATTCAGTAGTATTCAGAATGGGATTCGCTAGAACTCGTAGAGAAGCTAGACAGATCGTTGATCACAAGCATGTACTTGTTAATGGTAAGTGTGTAAATATTCCTTCATACCTTATCAAGGCAGGAGACAAGATTGAGATTAGAGAGAAGTCTAAGTCTCTTCAGAGATATAAGGATATCGTAGAGGTTACAGGCGGAAGACTTACACCAGAATGGATTGATGTTAACATCGAGGCACTTTCTGGAACAGTTAAGAATCTGCCAACACGTGATATGATTGATGTTCCTGTAAACGAAATGCTTATCGTCGAGTTATACTCTAAGTAATAAGTAGTTGTTACAGTCGTTAATGTATAATCACATTGGAGGTTACAGATGTTTGATTTTGAAAGACCAAATATTGAAATTGTAGAGATTTCTGAAGATAAGAAGTACGGTAAGTTTGTCGTAGAGCCACTTGAGAGAGGTTACGGCATTACACTTGGTAATTCACTTCGTAGAATTATGCTTTCATCACTTCCTGGAGCAGCAGTGAGCCAGGTTAAGATTGATGGAGTATTACATGAGTTCAGTTCTATTCCTGGAGTTAAGGAAGATGTTACTGAGATCATTATGAACATCAAGAGCCTTGCTATTAAGAATAAGAGCGAGTCTAACGAGCCTAAGACAGCAGTCATCGACTTCGAGGGTGAGGGTGTTGTAAGAGCATCTGATATCCGTGTAGACTCAGATATCGAGATCATGAATCCTAACCAGGTAATTGCAACTCTTAGTACAGGTAAGCTGTACATGGA
>DCIU01000101.1:16873-26782 GCA_002317245.1 Lachnospiraceae bacterium UBA1718 | reverse complement strand
CAGATTACAGATTATGACAAGCTGACCCTTGATGTATCTACTAATGGTACACTTACACCAGATGAGGCTGTTAGCCTTGCAGCTAAGGTGCTTAATGAGCACTTAAGCCTTTTCATCGACCTCTCAGATGCAGGTGAGAATCTTCAGGTTATGTCTAAGAAGGAGTCAGAGGCTGGCGAGAAGACACTTCTCGTAATGAGCATTGATGAGCTTGAGCTCTCAGTTCGTTCATACAACTGTCTGAAGCGTGCTGGTATCAACACAGTTCAGGAGCTTGTAGCTAAGACACCAGAAGAGATGATGAAGGTTCGTAATCTTGGTAAGAAGTCACTTGATGAGGTTCTTGCTAAGTTAGAGGATCTTGGACTTGAGCTTAGTCCAAGCGAGGAAGAGTAATTTATTGTATTACGGATATAGTAAGTCCATGGGCATATATCCGCATCCAGCCAAATCATAAGTAAGACCAATGGCATTGTGATTAATAATAAGGAGAGTTAAAATGGCAAAGTATAGAAAGTTAAGCAGAACATCAGATCAGAGAAGAGCATTACTTAAGAATCAGGTTACAGCACTTCTTTACAATGGAAAAATTGTAACAACTGAGGCTAAGGCTAAGGAAGTTCAGAAGATCGCTGAGGGTATCATCGCACTTGGTATCAAGGAGAAGGATAACTTCGAGACAGTTACTGTTAAGGCTAAGGTTGCTCGTAAGGACAAGGATGGCAAGAGAGTTAAGGAAGTTGTAGATGGTAAGAAGGTTACTGTTTACGATGAGATCGACAAGGAGATTAAGAAGGACCTTCCTTCTAAGCTTCATGCTCGTCGTCAGATGCTTAAGACTCTTGTTCCAGTAACAGAGGTTCCTACAGCAGCTGCTGGTAAGAAGAAGAACACTAAGTCAGTTGATATGCCTGCTAAGGTATTCGATGAGATCGCACCTAAGTACGCTACACGTAACGGTGGTTACACAAGAATCGTTAAGATTGGCCAGCGTAAGGGCGACGGAGCTATGGAAGTACTTCTTGAGCTCGTATAATTAATACGATACAATTAATACCAGGATCGGAAGATCCTGGTATTTTTTATTTGTTTAGGTTATTGAAATGAACGCTACATATGAATTAACACTAGGAATAATTGCAACATGCATTCTGTGGACAGGCTCCCTTATCATAGCTACAACTGTAGTAAAAATGGAGAGTGTAATCTATGTGTATATTAGGAGAATGTTATATTTTCACATAATTAACCTTTGCGCCGTCTTATTGACATATGCGACTGATGGGAAGCAGAAATATATTATTATTGCTTATATTTCATCATGCATTAGTTATGTATCGGTTCTATGTATTATATGGACACTTCACAGGCTCATATCTATGGGAATTCCGGAAAGATTACGAAATCATAAGATACTTACGTACCTGCCAGCAGTGTGGTTTGTACTATTGGCAATAATGTACATAACTACCTACTGGACATCAATATTCCTCAGTATATCAGGTGATAGATTGACCTATCAGAGACATTTCTTATTAAGTCAGTCCTATATTATTATAGCTCTGATTGACTCTGCGCTTGGCATATATTACAGCATTAAGAAGAAGGATAAGATTAGCCGCGTATTTGCAGGTTTTATTTTTGTTGTATTTGCCTTTTATCCTTTGCAAAGACTGACAGGTAATTCTTCTCCACTTAACCTTGGGCTTACAACTGCTTTGTCATTACTGTACATCTTCGTAGTATATAAGGGCACGATAGAAGCCAATAAAAATATAGCTGAAGTGGCAGAACTAAGATCTAAGATAATGGTAAGCCAGATACAGCCTCACTTTATTTTTAATTCCCTGTCTTCTATTATTCTCCTGTGTAAGAAGGAGCCTGACAGGGCCGCAGGGGTGTTGGAGGACTTCTCGGATTATCTAAGGATGAATATTGATACACTTAGCTTTGAAGGGGATATTCCCTTCGAGAAGGAACTTGATCATATCGATACCTACATCAAGCTTGAAAAGGTTAGATTCGAGGAGCGAATAGATATAGAATACGATATTGACACAGCCGAATTCATGATTCCACCATTGCTTATACAACCTTTGGTGGAGAACGCTGTTAAGCATGGTATACTTAAGCGTCCGGAAGGTGGTAAAATTAGCCTTAGAAGCTATGAAAGCGATGGAGAAGTACATATTGTCGTTGAGGACAATGGAATGGGCTTCAGTGATGATAGTTCCCCTGATGATACAAGGGTACATGTAGGGCTTGAGAATGTACGTAAGAGATTAAAGGACATAGGTGGGGAGCTTCAATTAAGTAGTGTATATAATATGGGGACTAGGTGTGAAGTTATATTTCCCTTAAGACAGTAGTCTATGGAGGATACGAATGGTAGTATTTGCAATTGATGATGAGAGACTTGCCAGAGAACTATTAGTCGAAGCAATAAAAGATAACCTTGAGGAAGCAGAGATATATGATTATGCTGATGCTGAGGCCGCCCTTGCCGATGTCGACAGCAAAAAACCCAATATCATATTTACAGACATTAATATGCCTATGATGAACGGTCTCGAATTCGTCAGAAGACTTAAGACAATTAATAATAAAGTTAACATCATTTTTGTCACAGGATATTCAGAATATACCCGTGATGCAATAAGCCTGCATGCTTCCGGCTATGTAACAAAGCCTGTTACTAGTCAAAAGGTTAAGGACGAGCTGGATAATCTCCTGTATCCTGTAGAGAGACCTAAGAAAGGCCTGTATGTACACACATTTGGCAACTTCGACCTTATGATGAATGGTGAGGCTGTGAAGTTCAGACGAGAGAAATGTAAGGAACTAATGGCACTACTAATAGACAGAGCTGGAGAGTCTCTTAATAATGAGCAGATAGCATCATATCTGTATCCAGAAAACGCTTATGATGCTAAGACCAAGAATCAGGTAACAACAGTCGCAGCTGACCTTCGTAAGACAATAGAAGAGTTGGGCGTTGATAGAATACTCATTAAGAAATGGGGACAGATGCAGCTTGACCCAAGTCAGATTATGTGCGACGCATATGACTACTGGGCAGGTGAACCTTATGCCATTAATCTCTTCAAGGGAGAATACCTTGAGAACTATAGTTGGGGCGAGGAATCTAAGGCCAAATTTTACTGGGATAACAATAAGTAATGTCTGGTTTACAATTGCTTGCTTCTATCAATTGCGTCACTATTAGATATTTAGTATACTTAATTAGTTATGAATGTAATTAAGACAGAAAACCTAGCATTTGAATATATTAAGCGTGATGACGACGGTAATGTAGAAGGAATCATCAGAGCTGTTGATGGAGTGGACCTGGAGGTTAAGCCAGGAGAATTCATAGCAATTCTCGGTTCCAATGGCTCAGGCAAGTCCACTTTTGCCAAGCATCTTAACGCTATCAATATGCCTACTGAGGGTACGGTATGGATTGATGGCAAGGATACTAAGGAACCTGATAACCTGTGGGAAGTCAGAGAGACAGCGGGCATGGTATTCCAGAATCCTGACAACCAGATAATAGGTCAGGTTGTTGAGGAGGATGTTGGATTCGGTCCTGAGAACCTTGGCATTCCGACTAGTGAGATATGGGAGCGCGTTGAGGAGAGCCTTAAGGCAGTTGGCATGTGGGAGTTCCGCAAGCACTCGCCTAACAAGCTGTCAGGTGGACAGAAGCAGCGTGTATCCATAGCTGGTGTAATAGCTATGCATCCTAAGTGTATCGTTCTTGATGAGCCTACAGCTATGCTTGATCCTAACGGAAGATATGAGGTTATCAGAGCAGCCAGAGCCCTTAATGATGTTGAGAAGGTAACAATCATTCTCATTACTCATTACATGGAAGAGGTTACTCACGCAGACCGTGTATTCGTCATGGATCATGGCAAGATTGCAATGCAGGGAACACCCCGTGAGATATTCAGCCGTGTTGAGGAGCTTAAGGAACTTCGCCTTGATGTACCTCAGGTAACTATGTTAGCCTACGAGCTTAAGAAGCGCGGGATTAACCTTCCAGATGGAATACTTACTATAGAAGAATTAACAGATCATCTGACTAAGATGAGGAAGTAATATATGTCACTTATTTTTAATCATGTAAGCTTCATGTATGATGCAGATACCAATCTGCCATCGGCGGCTCTACAGGATATTAATCTTACAATTGAAGATGGGGGATTCTATGGTCTGATTGGCCATACGGGTTCTGGTAAGTCCACACTGGTTCAGCATATGAATGGACTCCTTAAGCCAACTCATGGCCAGGTGCTCTTCGATGGCCAGGATATCTCCGAGAAGGGATACGACCTTAAGTCACTTCGCTCTAAGGTGGGACTTGTCTTCCAGTATCCTGAGCATCAGCTCTTCGAGGCTACAGTATTCGATGATGTTTGCTTTGGTCCGAAAAACATGGGGCTAACTAAGTCTGAGTATGAGCTTAGAGCTTTTAGCGCCCTTGAGGCTGTTGGTCTTCCCCATGATTATTTCTACTCATCACCTTTTGACCTATCAGGTGGACAGAAGAGAAGGGTGGCAATTGCAGGAGTACTTGCAATGAAGCCAAGTATATTAGTTCTTGATGAGCCTACAGCTGGCCTCGACCCAAGAGGACGTGATGAGATATTAGATCAGATAAAGAAGCTTCATGACGAGGAGCATATATCCATTGTGCTTGTAAGTCACAGTATGGAAGATGTTGCCAACTATGTTGACAAGATTCTTGTAATGAACAAGGGTAAGCTTATATATAATGACGTGCCATCAGAGGTATTCAGGCATGTCGAAGAGCTTGAGGCTATGGGACTTGCAGCACCTCAGGTTACATATATTACGAAGGCATTACGCGAGAGCGGACTTGATGTTGATACATCGGCTACTACTATTAAGGAAGCAGCAGATGCAATTGCTGCAGCACTGAGAAGATAAAATGTTAAGAGATATTACATTAGGCCAGTACTACCAGGCTGATTCTATCATCCATAGACTGGACCCACGAGTTAAGTTAATAGGAACTTTTGCATATATCATTGCACTGTTTGTTTCTAAGAATGTATGGGGCTATCTTATAGCAACAATATTCTTGGTTGGAGTGATTAAGTTATCTAAGGTACCAGTTAAGTTCATGCTTAAGGGTATGAAGGCAATTGCCTTCCTTATTGTTATTACAGTTGCTTTCAATCTCTTTCTGACACCTGGAGAGGCATGGATTAGCATATGGAAGCTCACAATTACCAAGGAGGGTGCTAAGACTGCAGGCACTATGGCTCTGAGACTGGCATATCTGATTGTTGGTTCAAGTGTCATGACTCTTACTACAACCCCTAATCAGCTTACAGATGCATTAGAGAGTGTACTGGGACCCCTTAAGAAGCTTAAGGTGCCAGTGCATGAGATAGCAATGATGATGTCTATTGCGCTTCGATTCATTCCTATTCTTATGGATGAGACTGATAAGATTATGAAGGCTCAGATAGCAAGAGGAGCAAGCTTTGATTCAGGCAGTATCATTCAGAGAGCCAAGAGCCTGATTCCGCTTCTTGTACCACTCTTCATATCTGCATTTAGAAGAGCTAATGATCTGGCAATGGCCATGGAGGCAAGATGCTATCAGGGTGGTGAAAAGAGAACCAAGATGAAGCCACTTAAGTATGTAAGAACTGATTACATTGGTTATATCATTCTTGTGATTTTCTTTGCTGGAATGATTGCTACCAGATATATTCATTAATAACCTATTAATATATGAAGAATTTGAATGATAAGGCCCTTAAGGGAATTATAATAATAGCAGCAATAATAATTGTTATGGCAGCACTGGTAAGAATGTTAAGTTCGGCAGAGACACTTAGTGAGTATGCCAAGAAGCATCCGGAACAACAGATAAGCATAACAGTGACTCCGGAAGCTTCAGAGGAATAGATATGCGAAGAATTCTTATAGTAGTTGCATATGATGGAACTAACTACCATGGCTGGCAGGTTCAGGACAATGGTAATACCATTGAAGGCGAGCTGAATCGGGCAATAAGCACATTGACTGGAGAAGTCATAGAAGTGATCGGAGCCAGCAGAACGGATTCTGGTGTACATGGCTTATGCAACAGGGCAGTGTTTGATACAGCTTCAACCATACCTGCAGAGCGCTTTTATGCGGCTATCAACTCAAATCTACCAGATGACATACGTGTCATATCATCTAAAGAGGTCCATGCAGACTGGCATCCAAGGAAATGTAAGACATATAAGACATATGAGTACTGTATTGACTGTGGGGACGTAGCTAATCCGCTCACAAGTAGATATTCATGGCATGTGAGGGGGCCACTTAATCTTACCAATATGCAGGAGTCTGCCAAATTCTTACTTGGTGAGCATGACTTCACCAGCTTCTGCTCGGTTAATGGAACGGCCCTTACTAATGTTCGCGAGATATTCTCGATTGACATTAATGTAAATGGAAGAGGATGGTCTACTAACCCGGATATGCATATAGATGGTGGCGAGCAGATTATAGATGATGGCAAGATTACAATTAGAGTTACGGGCAACGGCTTCCTATATAATATGGTAAGAATAATTGCAGGTACTCTGGTGCATGCGGGGATGGGAAGATTCCAGGCAGCAGAGATTGCCAATATATTAGAGGCGTTAGACCGAACTAAGGCAGGACCGACTGCTCCGCCTCAGGGTCTCACCCTTGTGCATATTAAGGATGTGTAAGTCGCAGTCACTTTTGCCAGGATGATTGTGGTAAATAAAACTATTGCCGCAAAATATGCGAAAAACTGATTGACACACTAGGTGGCGTATCGTATAATACATCAGTGTGCGACTGTGAATACGCCCTTCAATAGCCCCGAAGAGCAGTATTTAAGCCACTTACAAGATGTGTGCACTTGATGGTGCGCATGTAATAATTTGTTGATTAGGGAGTTTTACGGACATTTATCTTCTATAATCAATAGGTTGAAGTTAATAATTTGGAGGAAATACTATGAAGACATTTATGGCTAGCCCAGCTACAATTGATAGAAAATGGTATGTAGTTGATGCTACTGGCATGACACTTGGTCGTCTTGCTTCAGAGGTAGCTAAGGTGTTAAGAGGTAAGAACAAGCCTATCTTCACACCACATATCGATACAGGTGATTACGTAATCGTAATCAACGCAGAGAAGATTGCTGTAACAGGCAAGAAGCTTGATCAGAAGATTTATTATCATCATTCAGACTACGTTGGTGGTATGAAGGAGACAACTCTTCGTGAGAAGCTTGCTAAGAAGCCAGAGGAAGTTATCGAGCTCGCAGTTAAGGGCATGCTTCCAAAGGGACCTCTTGGAAGAGAGATGTACAAGAAGTTATTTGTTTACGCAGGTCCAGAGCACAAGCATGCAGCTCAGCAGCCTGAGGTATTAACATTCTAGTAAGATTCGAAAGGAGATATAGACATGGCTAAGAAGTCAGCTCAGTATTATGGTACTGGTAGAAGAAAGAGCTCAGTTGCTAGAGTTTTCTTAACACCAGGTAAGGGAAATATAACAATTAATAAGAGAGATATCGACGATTACTTTGGTCTTGAGACACTTAAGGTTATCGTTCGTCAGCCACTTACAGCTACAGAGACACTTGACAAGTATGATGTTAAGGTTACTGTTAAGGGTGGTGGATATACAGGTCAGGCTGGTGCCATCAGACATGGTATCGCTAGAGCACTTCTCGTTGTTGATGAGGAGTTCAGACCAACACTTAAGAAGGCTGGATACCTTACAAGAGATCCTCGTATGAAGGAGCGTAAGAAGTACGGTCTCAAGTCTGCTCGTAGAGCACCACAGTTCTCAAAGAGATAATTGGCTTCCTGTTGGAACTTGGTTTTTCTTTGGAAATCATTTCAGAATATTACTCGGAAGTCTTCGGACTTCCGAGTTTATTTTCTTTTTGGTACCGAATCGGTACATTATTCATTTTTTATTTGTTTTTATTTGATATTACTATTTAAAAGAAAACAACTCTATATTTGAACGTAGCAATTCGGCTGGGATTACTATCAGAAGATGGGGAAGTCTGGTTTTGATAGTAGAAGGGAAGTGTTGATTACTATCAGAAGAGGGATGATGTTGGTTTTGAAAGTAGTGGACTTGCATCGACTACTATTGCATTGTAGCAGATATCTCTTTTGAACGTAGCAACAACCCTAATTCTGCGTTCAAGAATCAAGATATGTGCCTTTCAAACGTAGTCAAGGCCGCGAGGCTACTATTTGAAATACTGGCAAGGCAAATTCAAACGTAGTGCGAACCAGAATCCTACTATCCATGACCTATACTGCTTCAAAATGAACGTAATTCTCAAATTGTCCACTAGTGTATTCCAATAATTTACACAGATAAAATAGTATTCCATTTACAAACTCAACATAGTTTAACTAGCAACAAAGAAGAACGACTAGAAAAATAGCGAAATAAGGAGGTAGAATTATCAACTTACAAAATCAATTACTACAAGAATGGCAGAGAAAGCAGGTATTGCATGAAAAAGCGAAAAATAATTTAATAGGTGCTCCAGAGGGGACTTTGAGACTTGGTAAAAGCCAGGGATGTACTCAGTATTTCCATTGTAGCGAAGCCACAAAACCAAGTGGTAAATATATTCCAAAGAGTGATGTGGAGTTGGCTAAAAAACTTGCACAAAAAGCATATGATGAGAAAATACTTAAATTAACAACGAAGAGATTGAGACAATTAGAGTTAATAATAAAAGATTATAGCGATGATGAAATAACGCAGATATTTCTGAGAGAACACCAGGAAAGACAAAAATTAATAGTGCCCGTAGAGGAACTGTACCAGCAGAAGCTAGAGAAATGGATATCACAACCATATTCGGGTAAGGGATTTGGCGAAGATGATATAGTAATTACTACTGATAATGGGCTACGGGTCAGATCTAAATCCGAAAGATTCATGGCTAATTATTTTGATTCACTGGGACTACAGTATAAGTATGAATGCCCATTGATTCTGAAGCCTTATGGAACGGTTTACCCTGACTTTACTTTTTTATCAAGAAGGACAGGAGAGAAAATATACTGGGAGCATGAAGGAATGATGGATAATCCAGAGTATGCAAGGAATGCCACTAAAAAGATTGAATTATATGAAAAGAATGGTATTTTTCCAGGAGAAAACCTAATTCTAACATTTGAAACTTCAACACAAGTTCTGGATAAAAAGATACTGGAGGCACTAGTTCAGAGATATTTATAAGAGAATAGCGTATTATTATTGACAAAGTGTTAATTAGGACGCAGAATAAATGTACGAAAATACATTATAAAAACGTACGGAGGATGATATGATAGCTGTTAAAAGTATGGATGTAAGGGACAACTTCAAATCGTGGTGTGGCCAGGTTACAGATGGTGAGATAGTTCAAATTGCAAGACCTGGTAATTCATTTGTCTATCTAATTAATCAAGAAACGTACGAAAAATTAACAATGGAACGCCGTGCCTATGCATATACGACATATCTTTTTGGGACAGATAAGATAACTAACCTAAAGAGACTGTCAGAAATAGAGAATCTATCTGATAATTGGAATGATAATGGAGCAAGCAAGATACCAGCAGGTGTTGTGAAGTACGTGCGAAAATTATTGATGGGAATTGAGTTTCAACCTGAAATATTTCCTACAGCTTGCGACGCTATTCAATTAGAATGGGGAAATAACCTTGATGAATACTTGGAAATGGAGATTTTAGAGGATTCTGTTAATGTTTTTCAGATTGATTCAGAAGGAAATGAAATCCAAAAAACAATAGGTATTGATGATGGAAAGATAAAGGAGATGGTTAGGAATTTTTATGACAGAGCAGTTTGATG
>DCIU01000101.1:16445-16854 GCA_002317245.1 Lachnospiraceae bacterium UBA1718 | reverse complement strand
ATGAGAGACTATATCGCGCAGTTTACCCTCCTGAGATAATGCCAATGTTTTGGAAAGAGAATGGACAAATATCCTCAGCTGTATTTAAGGATAAAAAGGGATTATCTGTTGAACGTTCAGGAGACAGGACCGAGGATACAGTGATTAATGATATGCGGTTGTTCTTTTATGGAACAATTATTAGTGTGTTGGTAAGTAATTGCACGGAATGCAAAGCAGCGCTAAAGTATTTGCCTTCCCAAAGAAGCCGGTACCATTCTGAGATACATGGAGCTGAGGATAGAATTTTGCTATCTCAGTCTCAGTGTAAGTATTTGGCAAAAAGGGCAGTGGTATGTTGTTAAGCCAAAGCGGCGAAACTACGAACCAAAACGCGGAAAGCGGAAGATCATCCGTAGCCAAAGCGGCG
>DCIU01000101.1:0-16281 GCA_002317245.1 Lachnospiraceae bacterium UBA1718 | reverse complement strand
GCTCATTTGTTTTACCAAGCGCTCCGTCCTATGTTATTATGCATTGCAAATGCTCCATGCAGGGCTTGAGGGACTGTATGGAGGTGTAAACTAACCTCAGGCTTTGCGGGTGTGGCTCACTGCCTGTTATTCGGAATCAAATTAAATAAATATAGTTATCGCGATGAGCAACGAGTAAATAATCAAACTTACCTGCCACCATTATGGGACCTTCGGTACTGTGATGGTGGCATATTATATTTCTTCTTAAAGGCACGGTTGAAGTGTGACAGGTTCTGGAAGCCTACACTGGAAGAGATGTTAAGAATATCATCCTCCGACATAAGCAAGAGGCGAGAAGCCATAGTGAGTCTGTAATCATTAAGATAGGTAACGAAGGATGAACCCATAAGATCCTTGAAGAACCTCATAAAGTGTGGCTCGGAGAATCCACAGAGATTAGCGGCATCTGCGACACAGATATCCTGCTGATAGTTCTCCTCGATGAATTTAAGAACTGGCTTAATCTTATCCAGCTGCTTGCGGTTAGTGGCCTTGGAACTTCTCTTCTTACTAAGGGTATGGAGGGAGTACATGAGGTCGAACAGCTTACCCTTCACAAATAGCTGGTAGCCATTAGGCATAGTGGAGCATATCTCATCACAGGCATCAATGGCTGCAGCTACTCTGTCGTAGCCCTCCATTGAAGGAAGCATTATCTCGGGTATATGAGACTGTCCCTTAATAATAGGGGTAATGAATGACTCTGTAATAGATTCCCGGTGCTTGCCGTAGAATATGTCAGGATGGAAGAGGATGGTCTCGTATTCCATCATATCCTCTTCGTGCTGATATATGGAATGCATACGGCCAGGCGTTATTATGAAGATAGCAGGGGAAGTGACATTATATTCGTGGAAGTCCACGGTTATGGTGCCATTTCCTTTTTTTATATAAATAATTTCACATTCATCATGCCAGTGAGTTGGTACCGCGGTGAAATCAAGTGGTATAGAACATAGATATGTATTGTATGGGAATTCCACCCCGGTATGGATCTTATTCTCTCTGTAATTCTCGTATTCTATGATATTCATAAGAGTTGGCCTCCTGCCTGCTTAAAACTCACACGCTTCACTTGTACTATTCCACCATTGAATGTGTATATGCAAAGATAATACCATAAAAAACCATAAATAACCAGTTTATCTCCAACAAAATGATAGAATAGTATCAGAATTCGAGAGTATTGTGCAAGCCGTAGCTGTTTTTACGGTGCTAATATGGGTACAAGGAAAGAAAAGCGTCTCGTTACGGCGCAAAAGCAAATAGATTACAAATAGAAAGAGGAGAAGACAATGTTAGCAGAAGTAGTTAAGAAGCAGTACGGCAAGGAACTTGCCAAGTGCACAAATGAAGAGATCTATGAAGCATTAATGATCCATGTTAAGGGCCTTGCAGAGGATAAGGTAGAGAACAAGGGCAAGAAGAAGTTATATTACATCTCAGCTGAGTTCCTTATTGGTAAGTTATTATCAAATAACCTGATTAACCTTGGCATCTATGATGAGGTTAAGGCAGAGCTTGCGGCAGCAGGCAAGAGCCTTGCAGAGATTGAAGAGATTGAGGCAGAGCCATCACTTGGAAATGGCGGTCTTGGAAGACTTGCAGCCTGCTTCATTGATTCAATTGCTACCCTTGGTCTTAATGGTGATGGCGTTGGTCTTAATTACCACTACGGACTCTTCAAGCAGGTATTCGAGAATAATCTTCAGAATGAGACTCCTAATCCATGGATTACTAAGGAGAGCTGGCTTAAGAAGACAGATCGTGCTTACACAGTTAACTTCGGTGGCTTCGATGTTAAGTCTGTAATGTATGATATCGATGTTGTAGGTTACAACAACCGCACAACTAAGCTTCACCTCTTCGATATTGAGACAGTAGATGAGAGCATCGTAGGAGAGGGCATCGACTTCGATAAGGAAGAGATTGCTAAGAATCTTACACTTTTCCTTTATCCAGATGATTCTGATGACAAGGGCAGACTCCTTCGTGTATATCAGCAGTACTTCATGGTATCTAATGCTGCAAGACTTATTATTGCAGAGGCTAAGGACAAGGGTTCTAACCTCCATGACCTTGCAGATTACGCTGTAATTCAGATTAACGATACACATCCATCAATGGTTATTCCAGAGCTTATTCGCCAGCTCCAGGAAGAGGGCATCTTAATGGATGAGGCAATTAGCATTGTTGCTAAGGCTTGTGCTTATACTAACCATACAATCTTGGCTGAGGCCCTTGAGAAGTGGCCAATCTACTTCCTTGAGAAGGCAGTTCCACAGCTTATGCCAATCATCCGTGAGCTTGACAACAGGGTTAGAGCAACAATTGAGGATGAGAGCACATATATCATTAAGGATGGACGTGTGCATATGGCTCATATGGACATCCACTATGGCTTCTCTGTTAATGGTGTTGCTTACCTTCATACAGAGATCCTCAAGAACACAGAGCTTAACAACTTCTACAAGTTATATCCAGAGAAGTTCAACAATAAGACTAATGGTGTTACATTCCGTCGTTGGCTTATGTCTTGTAACCCAGAGCTTGCAAGCCTCATTACAGAGCTTATTGGCGATGGCTGGAAGACTAACGCAGACGAGCTTGAGAAGCTTGGCGCATTCGTGAATGATGATGCTGTACTTGATAAGTTCATTGCTGTTAAGCATGGCAAGAAGAAGGAGCTCGAGGCATACCTCCTTAAGGAGCAGGGCATCGCAGTTGATTCTCATTCAGTATTCGATATTCAGGTTAAGAGACTTCACGAGTACAAGAGACAGCAGATGAACGCTCTCTATGTAATCCACAAGTACTTAGAGATTAAGGCAGGCAAGAAGCCAGGCCGTCCAATAACAGTAATCTTCGGCGCCAAGGCAGCTCCAGCATACGTTATTGCTAAGGATATCATCCACTTAATTCTCTGCCTGTCAGAGGTCATCAACAATGATCCAGAGGTTAATAAGTACCTTAAGGTTGTTATGGTTGAGAACTACAATGTTACTATGGCTGAGCGCTTAATCCCTGCATGTGATATCTCAGAGCAGATCTCCCTTGCATCTAAGGAGGCATCTGGTACAGGTAACATGAAGTTCATGTTAAACGGTGCTGTAACTCTTGGTACAGAGGATGGTGCTAATGTTGAGATCGCCGAACTGGTTGGTAAGGACAATATCTTCATCTTCGGTGAGGATTCAGATACAGTAATTCAGAGATATGAGAGAGGCGATTACAGTTCTCGTTCATACTACCTGGCTGATCCTGAGCTTAAGAGAGCCGTTGACTTCATCGTAAGTGACGAAATCATGGCAGTAGGCTGCAGAGAGAACTTAGAGCGTCTCTTCAATGAGCTTCTTAATAAGGACTGGTTCATGACATTCCCTGACTTCCAGGAATATATTAAGGCTAAGGAAGCTATCTACTCTGCATTCGAGGATCGTAAGAGATGGGCTAAGATGATGCTTGTAAATATCAGCAAGGCTGGTTTCTTCTCATCAGATCGTACAATTGACCAGTACAACAAGGACGTATGGAAGCTTAACTAATTACTATTTACATACACACATTTTTTTCTTATAGGGAAATGCAGAACCCCAGGTTTGGATTTTTTCAAAACCTGGGGTTTTCTGCGTATATATCAAAAAAGTGAATGTATTAAATGAGGCAGAAATAATAAAATGAACTAAAGTGTATATAGTGGGGAAACACTAGGAGGTTCGGGTATAATGATTAAAAAAGAGAAAGCACCTAAGGCAGTAAAAGAGCCAAAGCAGCCTAAGAAGGTTAAAGAGCCTAAGGCACCTAAAGCACCTAAGGCACCTAAGGAGCCAAAGGCACCTAAGGAGCCAAAGGCACCTAAGGTTAAGATGACCAAGGAAGAGAAGCAGGCAGCTAAGGAAGCTAAGAAGGCAGCAAAAGTTGCAGCATTTAATCCACTTAATTCGATTAAATTCAAGGTTATAGTACTGGTTATTGTCGGTATAGTAGTTGCATCTACTCTTGTTGCTATATCGATGGTTAGCTATGCTAAGGGACTTATTGTTGATGCATCCTATGGTAAGATGAACAACATCGTTAGTTCTTATGGATCGGTAGTAGGTCTTGCTGAGGAAGATAACAAGGGCAAGAGCCTTCAGCCAGAGGAGTATGCAGCTACACTTGCTGACCTTAAGGTTGACGGTGCTCCTAATTCATATTGTTTCGTTGTTGATAAGTCGGGTCTTGTACGTTATCACGGCGATGAGTCAATGATTGGCAAGCCTAATAAGAATAAGAAGATTCAGGAGATTACAGCCCAGTTCAATAAGGGAACTGTTAGAGAGGGTAATAGTACTCTTGAGTATGAAGAGAATGGCGAGATAATGTACGCCAGCTACTACATTACTACCAGTAAGTCTATGATTGTAATGTGTGCATCTGGTGCTGAGCTCATGTCTTCAGTTAATGTACTTATTTACAGAGCATTATTGATTATTGCCATTATTCTTGTAGCGGCTATATTTGTAACATTATATATTGTTAATGGCTTCACTAAGCCTCTCAACAGAGTAACTGCTATTATCGACGATACAGCTAAGCTTAAGCTTCAGCTTCCAGAGGATATGGATAAGCTTTGCAACAGATCTGATGAGACTGGTATTATCAGCCGTGCTGTTAGGGATATGTCTACAAGCTTACACGAGGTTGTACAGAAGATTGATGAGTCTAATGGCAACATTAAGGCTAATATGGAGAAGCTTGAGAAGGCTAGTAACGAAGTACATATTAACTGTACTGATAATTCAGCTACAACAGAACAGCTTGTTGCTAATACAGTTGAGATCTCAGAACTTACTTCATTTATGACAGAGCAGGTTGATGAGATGACCAGTCAGTTCAAGGCTATCGAGAAGGAAGCATCAAACGGTAGTGAAGCTTCAATGGAGATTGCTGGAAGAGCTAAGAATATGCAGGAGTCTTCTGAGCAGGCTATTGATAATACAAGAAATATCTACTCACAGATTAAAGAGAAGACAGATCAGGCTATTGAAGGCCTTAAGGCTATTTCCAAGATTAATGAGCTTACCAATTCCATCATGGAAGTATCTGATCAGACAAGTCTTCTTTCGCTTAATGCTTCAATTGAGGCTGCAAGAGCTGGTGAGGCTGGTAGAGGATTTGCAGTAGTTGCAAGTGAGATTAGTACTCTTGCTCATAGAACACAGGAGACAGTATCAGACATTGATGCTATCACGGGCGAGATTAATAAGGCTGTTAGTAACATTACCCAGAGTATGGAAGAGACAGCTTCCTTCCTTGAGAACACTGTTCTTGCGGACTATGATAACTTCAACCAGTTAGGTAGTCAGTATATGTCTGATGCTGATACATTCAGGGAGGAGATGGAATCAATCTCAGCTAAGAATGTACAGATGAATGAGGCTATTACTAAGGTTGCTTCTGCAGTTGAGCATATCCAGAACAGTATTCAGGAGACAACAGCAGGTATTAATAATATTGCTGATAAGACATCAACAGTAGTTGGCGCAACAAGTGAGAATTACCAGCTTACCAGTGATACTGTTGCAAGCGTTGGCGAGCTTCAGGAGATCGTTGAGAAGTTTGAATTCTAAACCTCTTAAAATATAAAAATTACAAAATAGAACCCCCCGGGGAGCTTACATTGTAATAATACAATTGATACAATTAACTCACGCGTTACCATAGTGACGCGTGAGTTTTTATTTTTGGAGGGAACTTGTATGCATATGGCTGATGCCTTACTGGCACCAACGGTTGCCGCAACAATGTATGCGGCCAGCGGAATTACAACAGGATTATCTGTAGCTAAGCTTAATAAGGAAGATATTACAGAGAAGCTTCCTGTTATGGGAGTTATGTCTGCTTTTGTTTTTGCAGGACAGATGATTAATTATACAATCCCTGGAACAGGTTCTTCGGGACACATGTGTGGAGGTATGATGCTATCGGCTCTGCTTGGACCACAGGCGGGCTTCGTATCAATGGCTGTAATACTTCTTATCCAGTGCCTCTTCTTCGCAGATGGCGGTCTGATGGCATATGGCGCTAACGTATGGAATATGGCCTTCTATGGATGCTTCATAGGCTATTACCTGATATACAGACCAATAATGAATAGTAATATTAAGAATGCCAGAGTTAAGATATCCTTAGCATCGATACTTGGATGTGTGATTACCCTTCAGCTTGGTGCGTTCTCTGTATGTATAGAGACATTAGCTTCTGGTATTACAGAGCTCCCATTTGCAGCATTTGTTGGTCTTATGCAGCCAATTCACTTAGCAATTGGTCTTGTTGAGGGACTTGTTACAGCGGCTCTTCTAATCTTCGTATATGAGACCAGGCCAGAGCTTCTTGCAGGTGTAAATGAAATGAATGCAACTGACAGGATGTCGCTTAAGAAGGTTCTTATTATCCTCTCAGTGGCAGTTCTTCTGATAGGCGGTATTGGATCGCAGTTCGCAAGCTCTAATCCTGACGGACTTGAGTGGTCACTCTTTGGCAACGAGGAATCAGGCTATAGTGCCAACATGGGTCTTGATGAAGAGGATTATGGAGTAAGTAGCAGTCTTGCAAATGCATCGGCAGCAGTCACAGAGGCCACAGCATTCTTACCGGATTATGCATTCAGTAATGATTCAGAGAATCCAGTTGGAACAACAGTATCAGGCATCCTTGGTTCGGCTATAGTAGCTGTAGTAGCTGCCTTCATATGTTTCCTTACAGGCAGGAAGAGAAAGACAGTAAATGAATAGAATCACATCAGCAATGATGGAACTAATGAGCATGGATGAGCTGTCGCGAGACAGCTCATTTGTTCATGCCCGCAATCCACTTGCTAAGCTAATCGTGACAATTATATATATAGTGGCTGTTCTGTCCTTTGACATAACGAATCTGACTGGACTAATTCCCATGGTATTAATCCCAGTCGTACTCTTTAGTCTTAGCGGAATAGAGATCAGAGTGTGCTTCTATAAGTTAAGAATCATACTTCCACTTATCATATTTATTGGAATATGGAATCCAATACTTAACAGAACCTCGGCTTTAGACCTGGGGCTTTTTGTCCTTACTGAAGGTACGTTAAGCTTCTTAACCCTCCTTCTTAAGTCATTGCTTGCACTTATGATGTCCTTCATTCTGGTTGCGACCACGGGAATTGATGGTATATGCGCCGGCCTCCGTAGGATTCATGTTCCAAGTATTATAGTGTCGCTTATACTTATTACATACCGATATATTAGCCTGCTTCTTACCGAGGCAGAGACACTCGTTACGGCCTATACGCTAAGGGCACCAGGTCAGAAGGGTGTGCATGTAAGTGCATGGGGTTCATTCCTGGGCCAGCTCCTGCTGCGAAGCATGGACAGGGCTAATGAGCTCTATGGAAGCATGAGACTTAGAGGCTTTACTGGGGAATTCCATTACGCTGATAATGACAAAATTGATGGGACTGACATATTATTTACGCTAATATGCCTGATAGTTATAGTCGGCTTCAGAATAGTCAATATATCAAGACTGATTGGTGGTATATTTATATAAAGAAAACAGACATCAGAGATAATAACTGGATAAACGGTAAACAATGGATAAGAGTGTAGAATTAGTAATAGAACTTAATGGCCTTCATTTTTCATATGATGAAAAGACCAGTGTACTTGAAGATATCAACCTTAAGGTTAGGAAGGGCGAGAGAATTGGAATTATTGGCGCTAATGGTGCTGGCAAGTCAACCCTGTTTAAGCTGCTAACAGGCCTGCTTACGGGCAGGGGAGAGGTGGAAATTGCGGGCACTAAGCTTGAGAAGAAGACTCTGTGCGAGATCAGGAAGAGAATGGGGTTGGTACTTCAGGACTCAGACAACCAGCTCTTCATGCCAACACTCTTCGATGATATGGCCTTCGGTCCCAGGAACTATGGCAAGTCTAAGGAAGAGGCCGAAATTGCTGTGAATAAGGCACTTGGTATGCTGGGCATAGAGGAGTTGAAGTACAGATCCTGCACAAGAATGTCAGGAGGAGAGAAGAGAATGGCAGCCATAGCCACAATTCTTGCCATGGAGCCAGAGATTATACTTATGGATGAGCCATCTATTACCCTTGATCCATATAACAGAAGAAAGCTTATAAATAACCTTAATGAGATGGACCAGACTCTTCTTATTGCAAGCCACGATCTGGATATGATACTTGAGACCTGTGAACGAGTGATACTTATTGATAATGCTAAGATAACCGCAGATGGCAGGGCGGAGGATATACTGTCTGATAAGGAATTATTAGAGCAGTGTCATCTTGAATTACCACTATGCTTTCAGCAGGCAATGCCTTATAATAGAGACAGCAATTAATTGACAGGAATTACTATGAGCGAAGAGATTAAGAAGACAGACAATCATAATACAGAACATCACGATCATGCGCATTTTCATTCCCCAGAGGAGAAGAAGCGTCAGATTAACCGTCTGGCCAAGGTGATTGGTCATCTGCAGCATGTTAAGCTTATGATTGAGAATGATGAGGACTGCGCTGATGTGCTTATGCAGCTGTCAGCATCCAAATCTGCCCTTAATGGTCTTGGTAAGGAGATTATCAATGAGCATATATCCCACTGTATCTATCATGCGATAGAAGATGGTGATAAGGACGCCCTTGATGAGTTCCAGAAGGCTATTAAGAAGTTTTTCTAGTATTCCTACTTTGAATTTGGAGGTTACACAATATGGAATTAATGCAGGCAGCAAGCATTAGAAGAAGTATCAGAGCATATCAGCCTGGTACTACTATTACAGTTGATGAGATTAAGGAGATGGTAGCATGCGCACAGTTGGCACCATCATGGAAGAATTCTCAGACAGCCAGATATTATGCAGTTATAGATCCAGCTAAGATGCAGGAAGTATTTGATAAGGCACTTCCAGCATTCAATGTAAACAGTGCTACTAACTCAGCAGCTCTAATTATCACAACATTCGAGATGAAGAGAGCTGGCTTCGACAGAGAAGGCAATGCAGACAACGAGCTTGGTGATCAGTGGGGGGCATACGACCTTGGCCTTCAGAATGAGAACCTTTTACTCAAGGCTACTGAGATGGGGTATGACACACTTGTAATGGGAATCAGAGATGGAGAAGCACTTAGAACTATCTTAGAGATTCCAGACAGCCAGCAGGTTGTAGCAGTCATTAGCGTAGGCAAGAGAGTGGAAGATGTTCCAATGCCTAAGCGTAAGGAAGTTGATTCAATTCTTAAGGTATTTTAATAATAATGTGGACTAATAAACAGGCCTTCCGCAATGGACTACGTGATGGTTTACCCATCGCAACAGGTTACTTTGCGGTGGCCTTTACTCTTGGTATCGCAGCAAGAAATGCAGGCTTTACAGCCTTACAGACCTTAGTATCAAGTATGACTAATCTTGCCAGTGCAGGACAGTATGCCGGGTACGTGGTAGTGGCTAGTGGAGCATCATATTTTCAGATGGCACTTATGATACTTGTGGCTAATGCCAGATATATGCTTATGTCTTCGGCACTGTCACAGAAGTTCGATTCGGCCACACCATTTATTCACAGATTCCTGGTTGGGTATGGTGTTACTGACGAGATATTCGGTATCGCTGTTAATGTGCCAGGTAAGCTTAACCCTGTATATATATACTCTGCCATGCTTCTAACTGTTCCTGGATGGAGTCTGGGTTCTTACTTTGGAGTTATACTGGGCAATGCACTTCCATCCAATGTTGTAAGTGCATTAAGCGTAGGATTATATGGCATGTTCATAGCTATCATCATTCCGCCTGCGAGGAAGGACAAGTTAATACTGACACTAATAGTAATATCAATGGTACTTAGTGGGATATTCGAATTCGCACCCCTGGTGTCCAGAATACCAGCTGGAATGAGGGTAATAATACTTACGGTTGTTATTGCCTCAGTTGCGGCCATTCTTTTCCCGGTTAAGGATGATCCTTATGCATCAGTGGATAAGGAGGTGTCGTAATGGAGCATAATATATATATCTACATGCTTATTATGGCAGTAGTTACATATCTTATCAGAGTAATTCCTCTTACCCTTATTCGTAAGGAGATTAAGAGCACCTTCATTAGATCTTTCTTATACTATGTGCCATATATAACCCTTGCGGTGATGACATTCCCTGCTATGATTCAGGCAGCAGACAGTCCTATTGCGGCGGGAATTGCATTCGTTATTGCTATTGCTCTTGCCTGGTTTGGTGCAAGCCTCTTCCAGGTAGCAGTACTTGCATGCTTAGTGGTGTTCTTGATAGAACTGTTGCCATTTATCTAGGTTATGGATAATGACGGTGATATTACCTGGGGATATAACTGATATTCCAAATTGCGATATTGTCATTTGGGGATAATAAGGTTAAAATAAATAAAGCGCCTTTCTTAGACGCTTTGAGGAGAAATATAAGGAAAGGACTTGATATTATGGAGAAGAAGAATATCGATTGGGCCAATCTTGGATTTGGCTATATGAAAACAGATTACCGTTACGTATCCAACTATACTAATGGAGCTTGGGATGATGGTGTCATTACAGAAGATGATATGATCACAATGAGCGAGTGTGCTGGTGTATTACAGTACGCACAGACAGTATTCGAGGGTATGAAGGCATATACAACAGAGAAGGGACAGACAGTTGTCTTCCGTCCTGACCTTAACGCTTCAAGACTTGCTGAGTCTGCTAAGCGTCTTGAGATGCCAGTATTCCCAGAAGATAGATTCCTGGATGCTATTGATAAGCTTGTTAAGGCTAATGTAGCATGGGTTCCTCCATGTGGATCAGGTGCTTCATTATACGTTAGACCTTATATGTTCGGTATCAACCCAGTTATTGGCGTTAAGCCAGCTGATGATTATCAGTTCAGAGCATTTGCAACACCAGTAGGACCTTACTTCAAGGGTGGTGCTAAGCCTCTTACAATTAAGGTTAGCGATTTTGACCGTGCAGCTCCAAATGGTACAGGTCATATCAAGGCTGGTCTTAACTACGCAATGAGCTTACATGCAATCGTTACAGCTCACGACGAGGGATATGCAGAGAATATGTACCTTGATTCTCAGACACGTACTAAGGTTGAGGAGACAGGTGGTGCTAACTTCTTATTCGTTACTAAGGATGGCAAGGTTGTAACTCCTAAGTCTAATACAATTCTTCCATCAATCACCAGAAGATCACTTATTCAGGTTGCTAAGGATTACCTTGGACTTGAGGCAGAAGAGAGAGAGATCTATCTTGATGAGCTTCCAGATATGGCTGAGTGTGGTCTCTGTGGTACAGCTGCTGTTATCTCACCAGTTGGTAAGATTGTTGACCACGGCAAGGAGATCTGCCTTCCAAGTGGTATGGCTGAGATGGGACCTATTACTAAGAAGCTCTACGATACACTTACTGGTATCCAGATGGGTAGAATTGAAGCTCCAGAAGGCTGGATCAGAGTTATCGAATAATTGGATAGGGGATTATCTTAATACTGAGATTTTAGTGCCAGGATTTTTTCCTGGCACTTTTTATGTTAAAATATGGGGTAGTGCAATTATGTAAGAGGACAAGATGCAGCAGCTAAGTCAGGATATTCAGAATCAGACATTTAAATCAGTATACCTGCTCTATGGAGAGGAGGCCTACCTTCGCATCCAGTATAAGAACCGGTTAAGAAAGGCCCTGTTACCCGAGGATGATACCATGAATTATTCCTACTATGAGGGTAAGGATACTAATGTGGCAGAGGTAATAGATCTGGCTGAGACTATGCCATTTTTTGCTGACAGAAGAGTGGTATTCTTAGAGAATACAGACTTTGTTAAGACCAATAATGACAAGCTCGCAGAGTACATACAGGGGGACATTCCAGAGAGCACAGTAATCGTTCTGATTGAGGCCAATGTAGATAAGAGAACCAAGCTCTATAAGGCAATATCCAAGGTGGGCAGATGCGTCGAATTCCAGGCACAGAATGATACCACTCTTAAGAAGTGGATTGCGGGCAGAATGAAGAGCGAGGGTAAGAAGGTAACAGAGCATACTCTGGATATTCTCTTAGAGACTGTTGGTACTGATATGCTTAATATCAGTACGGAGCTTGAGAAGCTCTTCGCCTATACCTATGGACGGGATGTCATCACAGAGGATGATATAAGAGCGGTGTGCAGTGTCATACTCAGTAACCGCATTTTTGACATGATAGCCCAGATGGGACTTAAGAATCAGACTAAGGCCCTGGAGATGTATCAGGACTTACTTAATATGAAGGAGTCACCCTTCGGAATACTTGCCCTGATTCACAGACAGTTCATTACCATGCTTCAGATAGCAGACCTTAGAGCTAATGGAATGAATAAGACAGTAATTGCATCCACAATGGGTATGTCGCCATATATTGTTGGTAAGTATCTGCCACAGATTGACTGCTTCACCATATCAGAGATGAAGAAGGTCATCGAGGGCTGCGCCAGGGTAGATTATGATGTAAAAAGTGGAAATATTAAGGCTGAGCTGGGAGTAGAACTTCTTATTATTGAGAGCAGCCTTCCAGGTAAGAAGAGGAGAAGATAATGAAGCCACAGGCTAATGAGATTTATAAGCATTTCAAAGGTAATCTGTATAAGGTAATTACAATTGCTATTCACTCTGAGACAGAGGAGGAGATGGTAGTATACCAGGCTCTCTATGGCGACTATAAGATATATGTTCGTCCTCTTTGCTCCTTTACATCCCCTGTTGATAAGGTTAAGTATCCAGATGTGACTCAGGAGATGAGATTCGAATTAGTTAGCCCTGCATCATCTGTTGCAGAGCCACTTTCACCTGCGAAGGAAGCTGAAAAAGAACCTGCAACTATGGTAGCAGAAGTGCCAGGGGATGGTGGAAGCGCAGAATGTGCTGGGCCGGAGGAGATGGTAGAACTTCATCCGCTGGTTGAACAGTTCATTGATGCAGATTCGGTTGATGAGAGAAGAAGTATCTTAGAAGCACTTCGTCCAATGATCACTCAGGACCAGATTACAATCATGGCAACAATTATGGATATTGAGATTGACGAGAAGCTTGATGTCAACGAGAGATACAGACAGCTGCACGTATGCCTTGATACCAAGAGCAGATTCGAGACATTGAGATTAAGATAAGGAATTAGATATGAAGTTATTGACAGTAGCCATTCCGAGTTATAATTCTGAATGCTATCTAAGTAAGTGTATAGAATCATTGTTACCAGGTGGTAATGATGTCGAGATAATAGTCGTTAATGATGGCTCCAAGGATAGAACATCAGAGATTGGCCATGAGTACGAGGCTAAGTATCCTGGAATTGTTAAGGTAATTGATAAGCCTAACGGTGGTCATGGTTCAGCAGTTAATGCGGGATTAGCGGCTGCGTCTGGACTGTACTATAAGGTAGTGGACAGTGATGACTGGGTTAAAGAGAGTGCATATCTTGCGGTACTTGATAAGCTCCGCGAGTTCGTAGGGTCATCAACTGTTCTTGATATGATGATATTCAACTATGTATATGAGAAGGAAGGCGCCAAGCGCAAGAAGGTTATGCGTTACAATCATGCTCTCCCTGTAAATAAGGTGTTTGGCTGGAACGAAGTGGGCCATTTTAGAACAGGCAAGTACATGCTCATGCATTCGGTAATCTTCCGCACCAAGATGCTTAGGGAATGTGGAATTAATCTTCCTGAGCATACCTTCTATGTAGATAATATATTCGTCTGGGAACCACTTCCATATGTTAAGAATATGTATTACATGGATGTGAACTTCTACAGGTATTACATAGGCAGAGACGACCAGTCTGTTAACGAGAAGGTTATGATAGCCAGAATTGACCAGCAGCTAAGGGTCAACAAGATAATGATTGATTATATGGCTGATAATAAGAAGCTTATAGCGGCTAAGCCAGCCTGCAAAAGGTATATGATTAACTATCTTGATATTATTACTACTGTTAGTTCGATTATGCTGATTCTATCTGGAACAGAGGAGAACCTGGCTAAGAAGGAAGAACTGTGGAAGTATCTTAAGAATAAGGATGCTTCGCTCTTCTATAGACTTCGATTTGGCTTCCTGGGCGGAGGAATGAACCTTCCTGGTAAGGGCGGAAGGAAGCTGTCTGTGGAGGGCTACAGAATTGCCCAGAAGATATTCCATTTTAATTAGACCTATGCATATTAAAAGAGCAGATGTCATGTGACATCTGCTCTTATTTGCTTACTAATATACGAATTTAAGAACTTTTTCCAGGGTANNAATCTGCCTTGGCGATTACTTCTCCATCTGTATGAACCCAGAGTGGGATAGAAGCTGTAATCTGGAAGGATGAGGCTCTGTTGTGGTCTACTCCGTCGAACTTGAAGTGCTCTCCCTTGAAGGCTGTTGGGAGAATCTGTAATACCTTGGGCTTGGATATGCCGGCTACATGACATACTTCCAGGAGTCCGTCATTATCATTGGCCTCAGGTCCGAACATGAATCCTCCACCCTCGTATCTGTGATTCATACCGCAGGCAAAGAGGAATCTCTTAAGGGATATGATCTTATCATTAACTGTAAGAGTGGCATCAATCCATTCTGACCCGGCTAGCTGCTTAAGTGCTACAATTAAGTAGATTAACTTGCCAAGTCCAATCTTATTAAGGAAGGTCTTGGCACCTGATCTCATAACCTCTTCACATATTGCGGCATCATAACCGAAGCCCGTGCTTACAATGAAACGTCTGTCTACAGGATCTTCGCCATCAGTACTGTTCTCACAATGAACCAGTCCTACATCCATCAGCCTCTCTTCAGGATTCTCAAGTAACTTAGTCGCCATATCTTTTAAGGAACCCTTGAAACCAAGATCTCTTACGAGGTCATTGCCGGAACCGAGCGGAATGACTGAAACTTTAACATTATCAAAGGATGGAAGCTTATTAATAGCACAGTTAATTGTACCGTCACCACCCATAACAACCAGGTGTAATTCTTCACCCTTTTCCTTATATTCTTCATAAAGCTCAGGAATAATATTATCCTCTTCACCGAAGTAATTGGTGAAGTTAACTCTGTATTCTGCCTTATGACTCTTGAATACAGTCTCTAAGTCTTCCCATAATCCAAGCCCCTTACCAGAACGGGCTCCTGGATTAACTAATATCTCGTACATGTATGCCCCCTCGCAAATTTAACTCAACAAGCTAATTTTAGCAAAAGAAAATATCGTAATCAATTCCTTTCTGTGCTATAATCTATCTCGATTACGATTTCACGGTAACGTATTAAATCATTGAAAGGAAGAATTGACATGTATTCATTAGACGATGTAAGAACAGTTGATCCTGAAATTGCTGAGGCCATAGTTGCTGAGCAGGAGAGACAGAATAGTCATATCGAGCTTATCGCTTCAGAGAACTGGGTAAGCAAGGCTGTTATGGCAGCAATGGGAAGCCCACTTACTAATAAGTATGCAGAGGGTTATCCAGGCAAGAGATATTATGGTGGTTGTGACTGCGTAGACGTAGTTGAGGAGCTTGCTAGAGAGAGAGCTAAGGAATTATTCCACTGTGACTATGTTAATGTTCAGCCTCATTCTGGTGCACAGGCTAATATGGCTGTATTCTTCGCAGTACTTGAGCCAGGCGACACATTCATGGGTATGAACCTTGATCACGGCGGACACCTCTCACACGGTTCACCAGTTAATATGTCAGGTAAGTACTTCAACTGTGTACATTACGGAGTTAATGATGATGGATTTATAGATTATGATGAAGTAGAGAGAATCGCTCTTGAGTGCAAGCCTAAGATGATTGTGGCTGGTGCTTCAGCTTACGCTCGTAAGATTGACTTCAAGAGATTCAGAGAGATCTGTGACAAGGTTGGAGCAGTACTCATGGTAGATATCGCTCATATCGCTGGTCTTGTTGCTAGTGGTTACCATGAGAGCCCATTCCCATACGCAGACGTTGTTACAACAACTACACATAAGACACTTCGCGGACCACGTGGTGGTATGATTATGTGCAATCAGGAAGCTGCTGATAAGTATAACTTCAATAAGGCTATCTTCCCTGGTATTCAGGGTGGCCCTTTAATGCACGTTATCGCAGCTAAGGCAGTATGCTTCAAGGAAGCTCTCTCACCAGAGTTCAAGGCTTATGGTAAGGGAATCATTGACAACGCTCAGGCACTTG
>DCIU01000070.1:6253-9957 GCA_002317245.1 Lachnospiraceae bacterium UBA1718 | reverse complement strand
GGTGAAGTACTTAAGAACTGGGCAGAGATTAAGGCCAATGAGAAGTCCGGCAAGAAGCTTAAGGAGGAGACATATCTTAAACAAGCCTGTGAAGAGGCCAAGGAACTTATTGACGTGGCGATAGCCAGAAAGAACCTATAATATTTTGAGCCCTAAGGACGTTCCTTAGGGCTCATTTTTAGTACTTAAATAACTTCTCTTCGTATGTTAATATATAAGCACTAATACAAGACCAGAGAGGCATATGCAGATGATTAAGAACACAGCAATTATAGGTATGGGAGCCCTGGGCCTTCTCTATGCCAACCAGATTGCAATGGGATACGGCAAGGACAGTGTAGACTTTGTTATGGACAGTGACAGAGTTAAGAAATATAAGGATGAAGTCTTCACAATTAATGGTGAGGAAGTTAAGTTTGCCCTGCAGGATGCGGCTACAGCCAAGCCTTATGATCTCGTAATGGTAGCGGTCAAGTATAACGGACTTGCGTCAGCCATTGAGACCATGAGGAACTGCGTGGACGAGCATACAATTATCATGTCTGTTATGAATGGTATAACAAGCGAGGAGATAATTGCTGAGGCCTATGGCATGGACCATATGATATATACGGTTGCTCAGGGAATGGATGCTATGAAGTTCGGCAATGAGCTTAAGTATACTAAGATGGGCGAGCTAAGAATCGGCGTGATTAACAATGAGCAGCAGGATAATCTTGATCAGGTTATAGAATTATTTGAGAATGTAAAAATGCCTTACACTAAGGATCCTGATATTCTCTATAGAATGTGGGCCAAGTTCATGCTGAATGTCGGTGTTAATCAGACATGCCTGGCATATACTACTACATATTCGGGGTGCCTTAAGGAGGGCAGCGAGGAGAACAGAGTATTCCTCGGAGCTATGAGAGAGGTGGTAACCCTTGCCAATGCCGAGGGCATAGCCTTATCTGAGGACAATGTTAAGGAATATAGTGACATCATAGCTACTCTTGATCCTGATGGAGTACCTTCTATGCGCCAGGATGGAATTGCCAAGCGCAAGTCTGAGGTGGAGATGTTCGCAGGAACAGTAATTAAGATGGCTAAGAAGCATGGTATAGAGACACCTGTTAATCAGCTTCTCTATGACAGAGTGCAGGAGATTGAAGCAACATATTAGTAAGCATTAGAGAGTAATAATGACTAAGTATAGGAAATTTCTACTTGTTGTCATTTCAGTAATGATATTCGGAATTTTGTTTATTATGCAGAGTTCTGTTATCAGTGATGTTACCCTTGCCAAGGGCGACGTAGAGAATTACAACAATGGATGGACAATTGAATATGCTGATGGAAGCACTGTGAAGACAGACCTGCCATATTTCGGTCATGCAGGTAAGTATGAGACGGTAACGGCGAGCAATACTATCGGCGATAAGATGTCGGATAAGACTATTTTCTTCCTCTCTGCAGATAAGACTATTGAGATATATGTAGACGATGAGATTATCTATACCTTTGGAACGGTGGATAAGCGAGAAATTGGCCATACCTCAGGAAGTGTAATGGTCTTTGCTGACCTGCCTAATTACAGTGCAGGTAAGACACTGTATATTAAGACCTGCTCTCCTTATGAGGGATATGCATCATACTTCACAGAGGTGAAGGTGGCAGACAGGGACATTGCGATTCTGTATTTCATCAAGAACAACATAGTTGCCCTGCTTTTATGTATAGCAATTTTACTATGTGGTCTTGTAACCATTATTTTTGCCATGGTCTTCCAGTATTCGGGACAGGCGAAGAAAGCCAGAAGGTTCTACAGTATCGGTATATACATGATTATTATGTTCATATATCACCTGATAGAGACCAAGCTGCCAATGATATTCAAGGGCAATCAGTTCCTGTATTCCAACCTGGTATTCTTCTGTCTGATGGCGGCATCGCTTTTTGCGGAACTATACCTGCATGAGACAACAATACGATGCAGGAAGTGGATTAATACACTAATAGTATTATCAACGGCCAACATTGTTATTCAGATGTTACTGCAAATGTTTAATATTGTTGACTTCATGGAGATGGCCTTCGTGTCCCATGCTCTGCTGGGTGCAGTCATTGCGCTTGTAACGATAAGTGAGATTCAGGAGATTATCAGTAGGAAAAAGTTCAACCCTGAGTTCCTGGGAATCTTTATCATGGGCTCATGTGCCGCAATTGATCTTGTAAGATGTTATACGGTCAAGGTTGGTGATCTGGGTAAGTATAGCCGAATTGGTGTTTTTGTGTTCGGTATTAGCATAATATCTACCTGCATTAAGAGTATTGTTTCCAAGCAGATTGAGGCAGCAGAGAATGAGAAGACGGAGATTATGTCCGGAGAGATTATCCGTACACTTATCACCGCAATCGATGCCAAGGATGTCTACACCAAGGGACATTCACAGCGAGTGGCAGAGTATTCTGTTAAGCTTGCCAAGGCTATGGGATGGGACAGGGAACGAGTTGAGAGGCTGCATTACATGGCCCTGCTTCATGATGTGGGCAAGATCGGAATCCCTGACCGAGTACTTAATAAGAATGGAAAGCTTACGGACGAAGAGTTCGCTATTATTAAGAGCCATACAGTCATCGGTTCTGACATGCTTCGTGGCATGACCATAATGGAGGGTATGCATCTGGTTGCCAAGCACCATCATGAGAGATTTGATGGAAGGGGTTACCCTGACGGACTTGCTGGCGAGGATATACCAATAGAGGCAAGACTTGTATGTGTGGCTGATGCCTATGACGCAATGGCCTCCGACAGAGCCTACAGGAAGGCCCTGTCCAAGGATGATATCAGATTTGAGCTTATACGTAACAGGGGAAGTCAGTTCGACCCGGCCGTGTTAGATAAATTCATATTGCTCTTTGATTCAGGAGTAATAGGTGGGGACAAACGTTCTTCGACTATGCCTAAGAGCGATATCTACCTTGCCAAGGAAATAGAGCAGATTATTGAAGCCCAGATTAGTGACGAATCAGTTCCTGCAGATAGCGAGACGGTAAAGGGTATTGTAGATGCAATCAAGGCCAGATATGCATCCTATGCCTACGGCGACAGCTTCAAGGAGATACTTATATCTCTTAGCTGCGAGGAGGATATCGATCCTAAGGAGATGGAGATGGCTATGAAGGCCATGGACTACTGCCTTGAGCAGTCTGACTTCTCTGGTGGCATAATCACAAGACTAAATGACAGCCAGTATATAGTAATTGGCCGTAATATGAATGATGAGGCAGTGGGACTTGGCATTGACAAGCTTCGCGCCGGCTTCTATAGAAACAGCACAAATATTAAGATCAAATCCGCTTTTGAGGTAATGTAAAAATGAGCCCTAGGGACGTTCCTTAGGGCTCATTTTTCTGTGCATTGCGTATTGTTTTGAGCCCTAAGGAACGTCCCTAGGGCTCATTTTTGTGCTTGTGCCAGGGATGCACATGTGTTATGATAGCTGACAAGACAGAAGAATATACACATAGAGAGGCGAAACTATGACAGGTGAGGAGAGAAGACAGTCTCTTGTTAACATACTTTCAGGAACTGATAAACCCTTAAATGGCACAGAGCTGGCAAAGCAGCTTGATGTCAGCAGACAGGTAATCGTTACTGATATAGCACTTATCAGGGCAAATGGTACAGAGATTATGTCCACGAACAGGGGATACATCATTAG
>DCIU01000070.1:4411-6140 GCA_002317245.1 Lachnospiraceae bacterium UBA1718 | reverse complement strand
ATATACCACAAGGTATACGGCAGGGTCCAGGCTCCGATGAACATCAAGAACAGACGTGATGTTAAGAAATATTTAGAGAGCATTAGAGAGGGACGATCCAGCTACCTTAAAAATGCAGCATCCGGATATCACTACCACACTATATCCGCAGACAGTGAAGAAGTACTGGATGATATACTGACTGAACTTAAGGAACTTGGTTTCCTTGCACCATTAACGGACTTTGAACCAGTAGATTTCTGGAATAACTAAAAATAAATACACGAGGATGAAAAAATGAAAAAAGTAAACACAGTATTAAGAGAGATTTTTATTGACGGCCTTTCAGGAATGGCCCTTGGCCTATTTTCTACACTTCTTGTAGGAACAATTCTTGGTCAGATTGGCCAGCTGATTGGTGGAGGTCTTGGGGCATACATTATTGCTATAGCCAATGTTGCTAAGACAATAACTGGCGCAGGTATCGGTGTAGGAGTCGCAGCAAAGTTTAAACAGGGACCACTTGTTACTGTTTCTGCTGCAGTTTGTGGTATGATAGGAGCATTCCCATCCATACTTGCTATAGAGAGCTATACATTTGGAAAAGGTGGCGAACCATTAGGCGCATTTATTGCTGCTCTTGTAGCTATAGAGGTTGGAAGACTTGTTGCAGGCAAGACTCCTGTGGATATTCTGGTAACCCCACTTGCATCTATTTGCTCAGGTGCAATTGCAGGCGTGGTTGTAGGACCTCCAATTACTGTATTTATGACATGGCTGGGTGGAGTGGTTAACTTCAACGTTGAGGCTCATCCATTGATTGGTGGAATTCTTGTATCAACACTTATGGGAATTATCCTTACACTTCCAATAAGCTCGGCTGCTATTGGTATATCAATGGGAATCAGTGGACTTGCAGCGGGTGCAGCTACAATTGGTTGCTGCTGTCAGATGGTAGGTTTCGCAGTAGCAAGCTATAAGGAGAACAAGTTAGGTGGCCTTGTTGCCCAGGGCCTTGGAACTTCCATGCTTCAGATACCTAATATAGTGAAGAACCCACTCATATGGATACCTTCAATATTGTCATCAGCAATTCTTGGACCGGTATCTTCATGCATCCTTAAGATGCAGAGCTCGCCTGTTGGATCAGGTATGGGTTCATGTGGTCTGGTTGGTCAGATAGCAGTCCTTCAGACCATGGCAGGAGAGACACCTGTTCCTATAGTATTGATTGAGATACTAATTATGCACTTTTTACTCCCTGCAGCATTGACTTTTGCATTTGCAGAGGTAATGTATAAGAAGGGATGGATTAAGACTGGAGATATGAAGCTAGAGGTATAATAGCCAGGGACATATTTCGATAAACGGAGGATTTATAAATGGAGCAGATAATTACCAGCCTTTTGGAAACGGACTTATACAAGTTTTCCATGGGACAGGCTATATATCATCAGTATCCGGGCTATAAAACAACCTGGACATTCAGGTGCAGGAACACGGATGTATTCTTCACCCCTGAGATGGTTGAAGAGATTAAGAGACAGATACAGCTCTATTGCGACCTAAGATTCCAGAAGGATGAGCTTGCTTATATTAACGATATAGTATGGATGAAGGGATCATACGTAGACTTCCTTGAGAGATGGAAGCCAAGATACGAGGACTTCGATATCAGCAACGATGCTGACTGCGGTCTCGCGATAGAGACAAGAGGAACATGGCTTAATACATCTATGTATGAGATTCC
>DCIU01000070.1:0-4279 GCA_002317245.1 Lachnospiraceae bacterium UBA1718 | reverse complement strand
GCATTCAGTGAGTTTGGAATAAGAAGACGTCTCTCTGCAGAGGCTCAGGATATGGCTGTTAAGAAGCTTATTGATAATAATCCTAAGTTCAAGGATTCCAAGTGCATCGGAACATCCAATGTATACCTGGCTAAGAAGTACTCTGTAAAGCCTGTTGGTACTATGGCTCATGAATGGATTATGTGCGTAGGACAGGGCACACACAGGCATAATCCTGCATATTCTAACTGGTATGCTCTGGATTCGTGGGTTAAGGAGTATGGAGTCCTCAATGGAACCGCCCTTACAGATGCCATTACAACAGACTGCTTCTTAAGAGACTTCCAGCTGACATATGCTACCCTTTTCACAGGCGTCCGCCATGACAGTGGCGATCCATATGCCTGGGGTGACAAGATGATTGCACACTATAATAAGCTGGGAATAGACCCAACTGTTAAGACCTTACTCTTCTCTGATAGCCTTAATTTTGAAAAAGCTGATGGCATTAGGACTTACTTCAGTGGCCGCGCTAACACAGCCTTTGGAATTGGTACTTATATTGCCAATGATACAGATGTTAATCCACTTAATATAGTAATGAAGACAACACTGTGTAACGGTCAGGATGTTGCTAAGATCTCAGATACAGATGGTAAGGGCATGTGCAAGAATATGCAGTATGTTGACTATCTTCAGAGATGTATTGACTGGAGAATGAGCAACGAGTAGGCCACTATCTGGAGGATGATATTTGGTTAACATAATAATTGCCATAGTGGCAGGCATAGCGGTAACATTACTGCTTATCTTCCTGTCAGGCAAAATATTCAACAAACTATATAAGAAAAGCAGGGGAATACACCTTAAGTTCTTCAAGAGCTTAACCAGTGTATTGCTTATTCTGCTGTGCATATATTACTGCCTGTCCTTCTTCGAATTCACTAAGGACATGGGCAAGATAATTCTGCAGAGCGGAACGCTAATCATTGCAATCCTTACCTTCGCAGCGCAGCAGGCCCTGGGCAATGTCATCAGTGGATTCTCAATATCCATGACCAAGCCCTACAAGTCTGGCGACAAGGTCAAGGTAGTCAATGGTAGCAACGTGCTGGCTGAGGGTATTATCGATGACGTAACAATCCGTCACACGGTAATCCTCACCTTCGATGGTCAGTCTGCGATTATTCCTAACAGCATTATGGATTCCTCTGTCATAGTCAACACCAACTTCACTGAGAATGTTGGTAACTTTGTAGAGATTGAGGTGGGCTTCGATTCTGACATCAACAAGGCAATCGAGATATTCCGCAAGATTGTCATTGATCATAAGCTGACCTTAAACGGCGATGCCACTAAGGTACTCGTCAACCGCTACGAACCAAGCGGCCTTGTCCTGAAGACCACAGTCTGGGCCGACAATCTGGATGACAGCTTCCAGGCCTGCAGTGACATCCGCAGGCAGCTTGTGGAGGAGTATGCCAAGGCAGGCATAGTAATTCCATACGAGACAATCACAATCAAGAACGATTAACAAATGAGCCCCCACCCAGCGGTCAGGGGCTTATTTTTGTAAGTGCCGGGAGAATATTAACCCGGTGCAAGGCGTTGGCCGCGCTGCAGGCTGCGCCATAGAGTACCGGGTGGCCATCTTGATAATCGCAGCCGGAGGGGACCTTGCAGCGGGCTAATATTCCCCAGCACTTAATAGACATTACATGAACCGCGGGAGGGGCTCATTTGAGACATATTAGTAAATTGAACAATTTCATATGCATCATACTGGCAGCAGCCACCATCACAGCCTGTGGCAAAAGTGATGCTACTGAGGCACAGGCGGCGGCAGAGCAGAGTCTGCAGGAGCAGGCTGTACTGGCGGAAGTCTATGACCAGATGGAGATAGAGGACGCGCAGCCAGAGCTCACTCCGGAGCCTACTCCAGAGCCCACCCCACAGACAGTGAATATCCGTATGGTGGGAGATATACTTCTGCACGACAGGGTTGAGGCTAGTGCCCGAAATGAGGACGGCGAATATGACTTCTCTGTGATCTTCGAGAATGTGAAGGAAGATATAGAGGCGGCTGATATAGCCATTGTGAACCAGGAGGTAATAATTGGTGGCGAGGAACTGGGTGTATCGGGTTACCCTGCCTTCAATGCTCCGACAGAAATAGGAGATGCCCTGACAGAGACAGGCTTCGATGTTATTGCCCATGCCACTAACCACGCCATGGATAAGGGCAGGAAGGGAATACTTAATACTCTGGAATATTGGGATACTAATAGTGGCGCCGTACCAATCGGTATCTATGATACAGAGGAAGAGAGCCACAATATATATGTGGCCGAAGTGAACGGGATTAAGATAGCGATTCTCAACTACACCTACGGAACCAATGGAATCTGTCTCCCATCAGATATGCCTTACGCTGTGAACCTGCTTAAGGAAGACAAGGTCCGTGAGGATATCAGGAAGGCCCACGAGGAGGCCGACTTCGTAATAGTATGTCCCCACTGGGGAACAGAATACAGACTCACTCCTGATTCCATGCAGGAGAAATGGACTAAGATATTCTTAGAAGAAAATGTGGATCTTGTAATTGGAACCCATCCACATGTAATAGAGAACATAGAGATGCTAGAGGATGAAGACTCTGAGATGTTAGTCTACTATTCCTTAGGTAACTTCGTTAACTGGACTTCAGGGGAAGGCGAGGGAGTATATAGAAGAATGGTAGGTGGAATGGCAGATGTGACCATCGGACTTGATGAGAATGGTGAGGCCATAATAACAGATTATGGCGTAGAAGCTCTCGTGACAGACCTGACAGAAGGTTATAATGGAGTAAGCACCTACAGGCTGTCAGACTATACCAAGGAGCAGGCAGAGTTAAACCTCATTAGGAAGCAGGACAGTAACTTCTCCTACGACAGCATACACGAACTATGTGACCAGGTATGGGGAGACCTCTGGTATTAGGCCAGATCGTCCACCCTCGTATACCACTTACAGTCGTGGGACTGGTATATAAGCTTGATAATGCGAATCTTATCGAATACCGATATCTTGCAGGCATAGGTGAAGACGCAGTCGTAGTGCGTCAGCTCCTTATAGCCCTTAATGGAATATGTCTGGTAAGCCCCATCATCATCCTGCAGTCTGATCCTGATAGGGATGATCTTACCCTCCGGGGTAAACTGAGTTATAACTTCTGTAGGCTTGGTCTTATCGCTAATAGCACCCATACGAACTCCTTTCATCACCCCTTGGATAGAATTATAAGAACAAATGTTCGGTTTGTAAAGTCCTAATTGCAAGCAATCCATTAATTATTATGAGCAAAAGACTAATTTTTCACGTTGATATTAATAGTGCATTCCTATCCTGGGAAGCTACCAGGCGTGTTGCCATGGGTGAGCCAGACCTAAGACTCATTCCCTCTGTAGTAGGTGGCGACCCCAGTAACCGTACCAGCATCGTTACAGCTAAGTCTATTCCTGCTAAAAAATACGGCATTAACACTGGTGAACCAGTATCCATGGCCTTGCGCAAATGCCCGGAGCTGGTTGTAGTAAGATCAGATTTTGAATTATATGTAAGAAGCTCAAGAGCCTTCAAGGCCATATGTCAGTCATATACACCTGATATGGAGTCCTTCTCCATAGATGAGGTATTCATGGATATGTCAGGTATGGAGCTGTTATATCCTGATCCTCTGGCATTAGCTCACGAGATCAAGGACAGAATTAAGAATGAATTAGGCTTCACCTGCAATGTTGGTATTGGTTATAACAAGCTCTGCGCTAAGATGGCAAGTGACTTTGAGAAGCCAGACCGAGTGCATACACTTTTCCCAGAGGAAATAGAGACCAAGATGTGGCCACTGCCAGTAGGCGAGCTCTTCGGATGCGGCAAGTCTACGGCGGCAAGACTTAATGCTATAGGAATTAACACAATAGGAAATCTGGCCCATCTTAATATGGACAGTCTATTGTCGGTAGCAGGAGACAAGTCGGCAGCATATCTTCACAGGGCGGCTAATGGAATAGATGACTCGCCCGTAGTATCAGAACCAGAGGAGGCCAAGGGCTATTCGGCAGAGACAACAGTGGAAGAGAACATTACGGAATTAACCAAGCTTCAGAGAATACTCTTAGCCCAGGCGGATGTGGTAGCCTCAAGACTTCGTGCCAAGGGAGTCAAGTGCGGATGCGTATGTGTGAAGTTCAGGGATTCTTACTTCAAGAACAAGTCCCACCAGCGTAAACTTACGGATTCAACAGATGTGACAGATATA
>DCIU01000125.1:3470-6577 GCA_002317245.1 Lachnospiraceae bacterium UBA1718 | reverse complement strand
GGCTCCACAACGTGATTAACGGCGTTACTTATATTCATTCCCCACATATATGGGTTCTGGCTGGCCAGGAAGTCTGCTAATGGCTGGCCATAATCATAACGATAGTCAATATCGGAAGGCTTAATCTCATATGTCCTGTCATGAATGCTTACCTTAATAGGCATCTGTTCTCTGGTGCTACTAAGCTCAGCATTAACCTGATCCACACTCTTACCAGTGCAGTAGACACCATTAATATAAGTGCCATAGGAGAACCCATCAGCATAATAATTGGCCATCAGCGCATATGCGCCGACAGCCAATAGTAAAATCACTAATATGCAAATCAGAATAATCTTAATTGCCTTCTTCAAATCTCTGCACCCTTAGTTCTTATTCTTATTCTTAAGATCCTCTTCGTCGAATACCTCAGAAATAGGTGCACCAGCTGGAACCATAGGGAATACACTGTCGTCCTTCTCAATCATTACATTAACAAGAACTGGCTTATTCATCTCTATAGCCTTGCGAATTGCTGGCTCCACGTCTTCCTTCTTCTCAACGAGAATTGCCTCACAGCCAAGACCCTCTGCAACCTTACAGAAGTCCACCTTATCCTCTAAGACAGTCTGTGAGTAACGCTGTCCGTAGAAAAGTGTCTGCCACTGACGTACCATTCCCAGTACATGGTTGTTAATTACCACCTGAACAATAGGAATATTGTATCTTGAAGCTGTTGCAAGCTCATTCATATTCATACGGAAGCAGCCATCACCGGCGATATTGATACATACCTTATCAGGATTACCAACCTGTGCTCCTATACAAGCGCCAAGTCCGTATCCCATTGTACCAAGTCCACCACTTGATAAGAATGTACGTGGCATAGTGTACTTATAGTACTGGGCAGCCCACATCTGATGCTGTCCAACATCTGTAGAGATAATAGCCTTACCCTCTGTTACCTTGTCGATTGTCTCAATAACGTATGGGCATGTAAGCTTAGAACGGTCATAATTAAGCGGATATGTCTCCTTAAGCTCCTTAATTCTAGCCATCCATTCTGGATGAGACTGCTGGTCTAACTTAGCAAGAACATCAGTAAGAGCGTCCTTAAGATCTCCAACTACTGATACATCAGTCTTAATATTTTTATCAATCTCAGCTGCATCTACATCGAAGTGGATAATATTAGCCTTGGCACAGAACTTCTTGGCATTACCAATAACACGGTCAGAGAATCTGGCACCAAGAGCAATAAGAAGATCACACTCTGTAGCGCCAAGGTTGCTGGCCTTAGTTCCATGCATACCAATCATGCCTGTATAACGGTCTGAATGACCATCGAAGGCACCCTTACCAAGTAATGAATCACATACAGGAGCATCAAGTACTTCAGCGAGCTTATTAACTTCAGCTGCTGCACCTGAAGCAATTGCACCACCACCAACATAGAGAAGTGGCTTCTTAGCCTTCTTCATAAGCTTAACTACTGCTTCAATATCTTCTGCCTTGTATGGATTAACTCTCTCAGGGATTGCAGGTGTCTCTGCCTTATACTCGCAGAGAGCTGCTGTTACATCCTTAGTAATATCAACAATTACAGGGCCTGGACGGCCAGTCTTAGCCAGTCTAAAGGCACGTCTGATTGTCTTAGCTAATACCTTAACATCCTTAACGATGAAACCATGCTTGGTAACTGGCATTGTAACACCAACAATGTCCACCTCCTGGAAGGAATCCTTGCCAAGGGCTGGAAGGTTAACGTTAGCTGTAATTGCAACCATAGGGATACTATCCATATAAGCTGTTGCAATACCCGTAACTAAGTTAGTCGCACCTGGACCTGATGTGGCCATACATACACCAACCTTGCCAGTTGCTCTGGCATATCCGTCAGCTGCGTGGCTTGCACCCTGCTCGTGGCTGGTAAGAATATGATTAATCTCTGGATGCTTATATAATGCATCATATATATTGAGGATTGTTCCTCCCGGATATCCGAATACTGTATCAACGCCCTGTTCCTTAAGGCATTCTACTACGATCTCTGAACCTGTTAACTGCATATCTGTCTCCAATCCGAATAATTATTGTGGCAACTCAAGAACTGCACCTCTGTTACCAGATGTAACAAGGGCTCTGTATCTCTTAAGGTATCCCTTAAGCTCTCCTGGATCCTTAGGTGTCCAGTTCTTCTTTCTCTCTGCTAATACCTCATCTGATACCTTAACATTAATTGTATTAGCTGGGATATCAATTGCGATAATATCGCCTTCCTCAATAAGAGCAATTGGGCCACCAACAGCTGCTTCAGGAGAAACATGTCCAATTGAAGCGCCTCTACTTGCACCTGAGAATCTACCATCTGTAATAAGAGCAACACTGCTACCAAGTCCCATACCAGCGATTGCTGATGTTGGATTAAGCATCTCTCTCATACCAGGACCACCCTTAGGTCCCTCATATCTGATTACAACAACGTCACCCTCGACAATCTTGCCACCCTTAATAGCTGCAATTGCATCCTCTTCGCAGTCGAATACTCTTGCAGGTCCTTCGTGCACAAGCATCTCAGGTACAACTGCTGATCTCTTAACAACACATGTATCAGGAGCGATATTACCCTTAAGTACTGCAATACCACCAACCTCACTATATGGGTTCTCGATTGGTCTGATAACCTCTGGATCAAGGTTAACACATCCTTCGATGTTCTCGCCAACTGTCTTACCAGTAGCTGTAATAATATCTGTATAGAGAAGTCCCTTCTTATTAAGCTCGTTCATAACAGCGTATACACCGCCTGCCTCGTTAAGCTGCTCCATATATGTATGACCAGCAGGTGCAAGGTGACAGAGGTTAGGTGTCTTGGCACTAAGCTCGTTAGCGATCTCAAGGTTAAGATCAATACCACACTCATGAGCAATAGCTGGAAGGTGAAGCATTGAGTTAGTAGAACATCCAAGTGCCATATCAACTGTAAGAGCATTAAGGAATGCCTTCTCAGTAAGAATATCTCTTGGCTTAATATCCTTCTCAATAAGTTCCATAACCTTCATACCTGCATGCTTAGCAAGTCTGATTCTCTCTGAATATACAGCAGGAATTGTACCGTTGCCCTGAAG
>DCIU01000125.1:3275-3400 GCA_002317245.1 Lachnospiraceae bacterium UBA1718 | reverse complement strand
GAACCAGCTGAAGGACAAGCCTTACACTCGAACTCATATAACTTCTCTTCTGTAATCTTGCCAGCTGCCTCAGCTCCTACTGCCTCGAACAATGAAGAAAGGGATGTACGCTTACCGTCAACATG
>DCIU01000125.1:0-3165 GCA_002317245.1 Lachnospiraceae bacterium UBA1718 | reverse complement strand
CAAACCATACCATCAAATCTGTGAGCTTCCATCATACACTCTGTACTATCAGCGATGAGATCTCTTGTTACAAGAGAATACTTCATACCAACATGACCCATTGCAATACCGTCACATACAGCAATTGCTGGAAACATTACTGGAGTACCACCAGCCATAGCAATACCGAGCTTAACTGCTTCAGTAATCTTATCAAGGTTCATATGACCTGGAACAATCTCATTATAAGAGCTGACAACTGCGATTAATGGCTTGTTCAACTCTTCCTTAGTATAACCAAGCGCATTGTAGAGAGATCTACTTGGTGCTGCCTGCTTACCTGTCTTAGCTTCATCACTTCTCATTACTTTTTCCTCCAATATCAATTAACTACTTAATTCTCTCAGCAACAAGGTCACCCATGCCTGAACATGAGACCTTCTCCATGCCATCTGACATAATATCTACTGTTCTATAGTTCTCTGTAAGAACCTGATCTATAGCTGCCTCTATTGCTGCAGCCTCTTTGTGCAAATCGAAGCTGTACTTAAGCATCATAGCTGCACTAAGAATTGTCGCAAGAGGGTTGGCAATGTTCATTCCTGCAATATCAGGAGCTGAACCGTGGCTTGGCTCATAGAGACCGAACTTGGTATCGTTCATACTTGCACTAGCCAGCATACCGATTGAACCAGTTACCATACTTGCCTCATCCGACAGGATATCACCGAACATATTCTCTGTAAGAATAACATCGAACTGGGCTGGATCCTTAACAAGCTGCATTGCACAGTTATCAACAAGCATATGCTCTAATGTAACCTCTGGATAATCCTTAGCTACCTCTTCAACAACCTTTCTCCAGAGCCTTGAAGAATCAAGAACGTTAGCCTTATCAACGCTTGTTACCTTTTTACGACGAACCTTGGCAATCTCGAAGCCCTTAATGGCAATTCTTCTTATCTCGCTCTCAGAATATGTAAGAGTATCTGTAGCCTTAAGCTCTCCATCTACTTCTACAGTCTGACGTTCACCGAAGTATAAACCTCCTGTAAGCTCTCTCATAATCATCATATCGAAGCCAGCAGCACTAATCTCCTCCTTAAGGGGGCATGCGCCACGAAGCTGTGGATATAATACTGCAGGTCTTAAATTAGCAAAAAGATTAAGCGACTTACGTAATTTCAGCAGTCCTGCCTCTGGTCTCTTAGATGGCTCTAACTTATACCAAGGTGATGTGGATGTATTACCACCAATTGAAGCCATAAGTACTGCGTCTGAAGCCTTACAGATATCGATTGTCTCATCTGTAAGAGGAATACCATGTACATCAATGGATGCCCCACCCATAAGTACGTCAGTATACTTCATCTCATGTCCATAAGTAGCAGCAACCTTATCCAGAACCTTTTTAGCCTCAGCCATAATCTCTGGACCAATACCGTCACCGCCAATACAAGCAATATTTAAAATCATTGTAATAACCTCCAGTTATGAATATGTAAAAATAGGCGTGAGAATTCACTCACGCCTACAATCTTATCATAAGTTCAGCTATCTATAAAATATATATCATTTATAGTTTTTATAACCTGTAGTTATGCCTCTGCCTTCTCAACCTGGCTGATAGCTGCCTTCTGCATTGGGATACGGCAGTTCTTATTGTTACCAAACTCTACTATTACTGTATCATCCTGGATATCAATGATTGTTCCGTAGAAGCCGCTTGTTGTAAGAACATAATCACCAATAGCAAGTGAGCTCATAAGAGCCTGGTGCTTCTTCTGCTCGTTCTTCTGAGGACGAATCATTAAGAAATACATAATTGCTGCAAATATAATAATATATACAACCAGCACAACACCCGAATTATTTGTCATAAAATTAGTCATAATTAAATCTCCTTATTTTTTAACTTGTGTTCGTTCACACTTGTCTATATTACATTATCTACTTTAACTATTCAAGGGGATTAGCCATAGATTCCAGCATCTCCTTCTTATACTGGGCAAACCTGCCCTCATCAAGAGATAATCTGATCTCTTCCATAAGCTTGTTATAGAAATACAGGTTATGAATAACACATAATCTCATTGCAAGCATCTCACCAGCCACCATCAGATGTCTGATATAGCTTCTTGAATATCTCTTACAGGTAGGACACTGGCATCCCGGTTCAATTGGTCTCTCATCTTTGGCAAACCTGGCATTCTTAATATTAATCTTGCCATGCTTGGTATAGAGATGACCATGGCGGGCATTTCGCGAAGGATATACACAGTCGAAGAAATCAATTCCTCTCTCAACTCCTTCTAAGATATTTGCTGGTGTTCCTACACCCATAAGATATGTTGGCTTATCCTTAGGAAGATATGGGACCACTGAATCCAGTACCCTGTACATCTCCTCATGTGTCTCACCTACTGCAAGACCACCTACTGCATATCCATCAAGATCCATCTCAGATATTCTCTTAGCATGCTCTATTCTAATATCATCGTATACAGCACCCTGGTTAATACCAAAGAGAAGCTGATTCTTATTGATAGTATCGTCAAGAGAATTAAGTCTGTCCATCTCCTTCTTACAACGCTCTAACCACCGTGTAGTCCTGTCCACTGATGGCTGTACATAGCTTCTCTCAGCCTTGGCAGGCGCACACTCATCGAAGGCCATGGCAATAGTGGAAGCAATATTGGACTGTATCTGCATGCTCTCCTCGGGGCCCATGAAGATGATTCTTCCATCCACATGACTATGGAAGGTAACTCCCTCTTCCTTAATCTTACGTAAGCCCGCAAGTGAAAATACCTGGAATCCGCCTGAATCAGTGAGAATTGGTCTGTCCCAGTTCATGAACTTATGAAGACCACCCATATCCTTAATCAGCTCATCCCCTGGACGAACATGAAGATGATATGTATTTGAGAGTTCCACCTGACATCCAATCTCTTCCAGGTCCTCTGTAGATACAGCGCCTTTAATTGCAGCTGCTGTACCAACATTCATAAAAAGAGGGGTCTGAACAGTGCCATGAACTGTCTTGAACTCTGCTCTCTTAGCTCTTCCTTCAGTTGTTAAAATCTTATATTCTGCCATATATTAACCTTCTTATAAACTACCAATAAATTCTTCCAGTGTAAGGTTCTTATCATGTATCACTGTAGCAGCATCAACGCCAACATA
>DCIU01000152.1 GCA_002317245.1 Lachnospiraceae bacterium UBA1718 | reverse complement strand
ATTACCCAATCAACCAGTCGTACATCTCCTGGTACTTAGCGGCTGAAGCATACCAGCTGAAATCAGCAGCCATAGCACGATCGATAATCTTGTTCCACTCACGCTTCTTGTCATAGTAGATGTGCTCAGCATATCTAATTGTACGAAGCATCTCGTGAGCATTGTAGTTAGTGAATGAGAATCCTGTACCTGTGCTCTCATATTCGTTGTATGGCTCTACAGTATCCTTAAGTCCACCTGTCTCACGTACGATTGGAACAGTACCATATCTTAAGCTCATGAGCTGTGACAGACCACATGGCTCGAAGAGTGATGGCATAAGGAATGCATCACAAGCTGCGTAGATCTTATGAGATAATGGATCTGAATAGTAGATATTACCAGATACCTTGTTGCCATACTTCCAGTCGAAGTGACGGAACATGTTCTCATATCTCTCCTCGCCAGTACCAAGTACTACGAGCTGAATCTTGTCATTAGCACAGAGCTCATCCATTACATATGCGATAAGGTCGAAGCCCTTCTGATCAGTAAGACGAGATACGATACCAATCATCATTGTACCAGCATCCTTATCAAGGCCTAACTCCTCCTGGAGCTTAAGCTTATTCTTAACCTTCTCCTTACGGAAGTTAGCTGCATTGTATGGATTAGTGATGTGCACATCTGTCTCTGGATTGAAGTCTTCGTAATCAATACCGTTAACAATACCTCTGAGGTCATTAGCACGGGCATTCATAAGACCATCAAGACCTTCACCATAGAATGCTGTCTTAATCTCTTCTGCATAAGTATCACTAACTGTTGTAATAGCATCAGCATATACAAGACCACCCTTTAAGAGGTTAGCATCCTTGTAAGCCTCAAGCTTGTCTGGTGTGAAGAAGTCTTCAGAAAGACCTGTAATCTCCTGAACATCCTTAATACTCCACTTACCCTGGAACTTAAGGTTATGAATTGTCATAACTGTCTTAATTCCCTGGTAGAACTCGCCCTGTCCGAATCTCTCATGAAGATATACAGGAATAAGACCTGTCTGCCAGTCATGACAGTGAATTAAGTCAGGCTTGAAGTCTAATAATGGAAGTGATGACAGTGCAGCCTTACAGAAGAATGCATACTTCTCAATCTCCCATAATGGATCATCACAGTATGGCTTAGGACCGCTGAAATATCCTTCATTATCAATGAAGTAATATGTAATGCCATCAACAACTGCTTCAAAAATACCAACATAAGCATTCTTCCAATGGTAATCCATATAGAAGTTCTGCTTGTATACAAGCTTCTCTGCCATCTCTGGCTTCATGCAAGTATACTTAGGAAGTATTACTCTAACATCGTAATATTCCTTATCTAAACACTTAGGAAGAGATCCAACAACGTCAGCCAGACCACCTGTCTTAATAAAAGGTACGCCCTCTGATGCAACAAATAAAATCTTCTTCATGTAACCCTCCGTTAAATAACAATAACTACATTTCTATTTTACAACTTTTCGCATTTTCTAGCAATTGTCTGGCGTTAGATATTCCTGCTTCTGTTAGCTCTCCACCAGATACCATTCTGGCAATCTCAAGCTCTGCTTCAGCATCCCCCAATCTGTAAATATCCGTGATGGTTGAATCATCACTTTCACGCTTCTCAATCAGATAATGACTGTCTGCCATTGCCGCAATCTGTGGCAGATGTGTAATGGCAATCACCTGATGCTCCTTGCCAATAACAGCCATCTTCTGAGACACATTCCATGCTGTCTTACCGCTGATTCCAGCATCAATCTCGTCGAATACAAGAGTCTCCATCTCTTCCCTGTCAGCAGTAATTGCCTTAAGGGCTAACATGAATCTGCTTAACTCACCACCACTGGCAACCTGACTCAAGCTCTTCACTGGTTCTCCAAGATTGAAGGATACTAAGAAGTCTACATTATCCTGTCCCATTGCGCCCAGGTATTCACTGTCACTGTCCACCTCAACACTAACATCTACATTGGCAAAATTGAGGTCGACTAAGTTCTCTATAAGCTTGGCTTCAAGATTCTTACCCGCCTGTCGTCTTAGATCACTAAGTTCCGAAGCAAGCTTCAGGCACTTTCTTCTGGCGTCACCCACTTTAACCTCGAGATTAGCCAGATAAGCGTCGTAGTCCTCCATTCTATTAATGAACTCGACACGTCCGGCACCATACTCAAGTACCTTCTCTATAGAATCACCATATTTATTCTTAAGATGGTTAATTGTATCCAGCCTGTTCTCTATCTCTCTATATTCAGCTTCGGAGAAATCCATGCTGCCCATATAGTCCTGCATGCTTCTGCAGGCATCCTTAATAATGTCCTCTGCAGTAGCAACCTTATCTGCTATATCACTAAGACTCTCATCATACTGATTGGCATTACCAAGCTCTCTTACTGCCAGGCCAAGCATGGCGCCAGCACCATCTTCATCGTTCACAGCACCATAGGCATGACCAATATATTCCACAATCTTCTGACTGTTCTTCATGAGTCTGTACTTATCTTCAAGCTCCTCGTCCTCACCAATAACCAGTCGGGATGCTTCAATCTCTTCAGCCTCGAATCTTGCCAGTGCTATATCTTTTTCCTTATTGGAGGAATTATCTCTGGCTTCCTCAAGTTCCTTAGCAAGAGCCTTGTATTCCTTGAAGCTTACACCGCACTCGTCACGCAGAGTAAGCAGCGATTCATCACCATATTCATCCAGGATGTCCCGGTAATTCCTTGCATCAAGCAGGGTCTGTGTATCATTCTGTCCGTGGATATTAATAAGCAGAGATGCAAGCTCACGAAGTGCCTTACTTGACACTGTCTCACCGTTGACCTTGCAGGTGCTTCTTGACTCGAGGATCTTCCTCTGAATTGTAATGCTTCCATCCGGCTCTTCTGGTATATCAAGCGCACGCATCTTCTGGCAAACCTCAGCGCGTCCACTGGTGAATACAAGCTCAATAAGAGCATATTCCTCGCCGCGTCTGATGATATCTCTACCAGCCTTCTCACCCAGCGCCAGTCTGATGGAACCTATAATAATTGACTTGCCCGCTCCAGTCTCACCTGTCAGAATATTGAGTCCTGGTCTAAGCATTATTTCGCTCTCTTTGATGAGAGCAAGATTTCTTACTGTAATACTTTCAAGCATCTACTACCTCACTGTGCTCCCGTTAAGGCTAATCCCTGTACAGATCGGTTACAGAATCTCTCTAATCTTGTCCATAACAATCTTGGTCTCTGCTTCAGTACGAATGGCCATCATAATTGTGTCATCGCCTGCTATTGAGCCTACGACCTCTCTTAGATTCATTGCATCAAGTGCTGCTGCCACTGCCATTGCCATTCCTGATACAGTGCGCACCACCAGAATATTCTGCGCATTATCCATGGATAAGAATCCATCTCTAAGCACTCTTATATATTTGCCAGCCAGATGAGCATCGTGACCCCCCGTCACTGCGGCATACTTCTGCCTGCCATCTCCTGTTGGTATCTTACTTATCTTAAGCTCATTAATATCTCTCGACACAGTCGCCTGGGTTGCCTTAATGCCCTCTGAGGCAAGAATAGAAGTCAGTTCATCCTGTGTATCAATCTCACGCTCACTGATAAGCTCTATTATTCTGTTCTGTCTCTCTCTCTTAGTCATAATCTACCTACTTAAGCTTCTTGTTAAGAGTCTGTAAAAAACTTGCGTTACTAAGCTTAATTATAGCTGAAGTATTCTGGGAGCGGGTGATGGTTATCCTGTCTCCAGAATGCATCACACAGGTCTCACTTCCATCCGCACTGGCTTCAAGAGTGACACTGCCGCCATTACGTCCCATGCCTATCTCAACTTCTATCTTATCAGAATCACTAAGTACAATACTTCTTGTATTAAGGGTATGTGCACATATTGGTGTAAGCAGTATTAGATTGGCCTCTGGCTGCACAATAGGGCCACCAGCTGACAGGTTATATCCTGTTGAACCTGTTGGAGTGGCAATAATAATACCATCACCACTATATGTGAAGAGGAACTCTCCATTAACATATACCGACAGGTTGATTATCTGAATAGTTCCATATCTCGAGATAACAATATCATTAAGGGCAGGTGACATCTGAACCACACCACCATTACTATTGATAGAAGCGTTGAGCATCATTCGGTTACGAATCTCATAGTCTCCACTCATTACGCGGTCAATGGCAGTTCTTACGTCCTTAGGGTCTGTCTCAGCTAAGAATCCAAGGGTTCCTGCATTGACGCCTAAGATTGGCTTACCAGAACCGGCAATCTCTCTTGCCGCCTGAAGAATGGAACCGTCTCCACCGATTACAATTACGCAGTCAGCATCCTTACATCCCTCCAGGTGATCATCTTCTCCGTCACCGTTTCTCACAGCACGAAGCACCTTACCACCCTTGCTTACTATGTAATTATCAATCTCTTCTGTTAAGTTAAGTCCAGGATCCTTCACCATATTGGTGACAATAAGGAATGTCTTCACCATTCTGCTCCTACCTGTATGTCCTACTCTATGCTTCCTTGTCAAGGGTCTGATGAGCTGCCTCTACCAGTCCCTTAATCTTACTATTTAATGCTTCATCCAATGGATGCTTCTCTTCTGCAAGTCTATCCTTCAGAGCATCCTCAGCTTCACGCTCAGTTACTCCTGACATCTGGTCATTCATATCGTTATTCTTAGACAGATGAATGAGATATTCTATATTGCCCTCAGGCCCCTTAATAGGTGAATGCTCAAGGTCTAAGATATTGAAGCCGTTCATAAGTGCGAATACACACACCTTCTCGATTACTTCCTCGTGTACCTTAGGGTCTCTTACTACGCCCTTCTTGCCTACCTTATCACGTCCCGCCTCGAACTGTGGCTTGATAAGACATACCATCATGCCATCCTCTGTTAGCAGAGCTCTGGCAGGCAGTAATATCTTAGTTAGTGATATGAAGGACACATCGCAGGAAGCGAACTCTATATCATCCTCGATATCTGCTCTTGTGAGATATCTGAAGTTAGTCTTCTCCATGCATACGACTCTCTCATCATTACGAAGCTTCCAGTCCAGCTGTCCATGCCCTACATCTACAGCATATACCTTGGATGCTCCATTCTGAAGCATGCAGTCGGTGAAGCCTCCCGTAGAAGAGCCAATATCCATACATACCTTGCCCTTTAAGTCAAAGTCGAAGGAATTAAGTGCCTTCTCCAGCTTGAGTCCGCCACGGCTTACGTACTTAAGTGTTGAGCCTCTGACTTCAATATTTACCGCATCACCATCGAAGGTGCTTCCGGCCTTATCCTCACGCTGGCCATCTACGAATACCAGGCCCGCCATAATAATGGCCTTAGCCTTCTCTCTGGAGGTCGCCAGTCCCTTATTCACAAGGAGTACATCTAATCTATCCTTCATTAGCTGCCATCCAATCAACAATCTTATTAACTATCGAATCAGTATCAATACCAATCTGTGCCTTAAGAAGGTCAACATTACCCTGCTCCACGAATTCATCTGGAATATTTACAGGTAACACTTCCACATCAAGCTTCTTAGCAGATACAACTTCCATAACCTTCTCGCCAAGACCACCACAGGCTACATTCTCTTCCATTGGTACGATAACAGAATGATTAGAAGATAATCTCTCAATCATAGCTTCATCAATAGGCTTAGCGAATCTTGCATTAACAAGTGTAACAGCGTAGCCCTTTTCCTTAAGAGCATCCCTTACTTCTTCAGCAGTCTTAACCATGCTGCCGATGGCAAAAAGTGCTATATCTGACTCTTCGTAAATGACCTCACTTTTTCCAAGCTCTATACTGGCTCTCTTCTCCTGAAGGCCATCATAGGCTGTTCCTCTTGGATATCTGATAGCAATTGGTGTGCCCAGTTTAACTGCGAACTTGAGCATATCTGAGAGCTCCCACTTATTCTTAGGAGCGCATACAGTCATATTAGGAATTCCTGATAAGAAGCTGATATCGAAGATACCCTGATGGGTCTCTCCGTCACTTCCAACAAGTCCCGCCCTGTCTACGGCAAATACCACTGGCAGATTCTGCATACATACATCGTGAATAATCTGATCATAGGCTCTCTGCAGGAAGGATGAATATATGGCAACAATAGGTGTCAGGCCTCCAGAAGCCAGTCCTGCTGCGAAGGTAACCGCATGCTGCTCAGCAATTCCCACATCGAAGAATCTGTCTGGATATATATTATGGAATCTCTTAAGTCCGGTTCCGTCTGGCATAGCCGCTGTAATAGCTACTACCTTCTTATTCTTGGTTCCAAGCTTAACCATACATGTAGAGAATACGTCTGTGTAATTAGCCTTATCTCTCCTCTTACTTGGAATTCCAGTGGCGATATCAAATGGCTCAGTACCATGGAATCTTGCTGGGTGCTTAACTGCTGGGGCATATCCATGTCCCTTCTCAGTGATTACATGTACAAGTACCGCCTTATTAACCCTCTTAGCTTCATTAAGGACCTTGGATAAGGCCTTAATATCATGACCATCGACTGGTCCCAAGTATGTAATTCCCATATCCTCGAAGAACATGCCTGGAATCACCATCTGCTTGAATACATTCTTGGTCTTTCTTACAGCACCGATTACTGCATCACC
>DCIU01000095.1:14509-17960 GCA_002317245.1 Lachnospiraceae bacterium UBA1718 | reverse complement strand
AGGGAAGCAGTGCTTGAGAATGAATTAATATATAAGGAAGAAAGACTTAAGATTACCATGACATATGGTATACTTGCCGGTGATGACAGAGCTATCAATGTTATAATGAAGGATGTTGATGAACTCTTGTATGAAGGTAAGGAAGCTGGACGTAACAGGATAGTGGTCTCTCATGAGGAAACTATAGCTGATTAAATTAGTAAAATTGCATAAAGAATGTACTATAAAAGCCTAAAGAAATTACTTTTTCTTTAGGCTTTTTTATGATATACTTTATGGCAGTATGTAAATATTTAAATTATATAAATGGAGGGCTTTCAATGAGTACTACAAGTAAGGCGAGCCAGAGAATTGCATCTCTGCTTGACGAGAACAGTTTCGTTGAGATCGGAGCTAAGGTTACAGCCAGAGCAACTGATTTCAATCTGAATGCTGTTGATACTCCATCTGACGGTGTTGTAACCGGTTATGGTGTTATCGATGGTAACCTTGTGTATGTTTACAGCCAGGACGCTTCTGTATTAGGCGGAAGTATTGGTGAGATGCATGCCAAGAAGATCGTTAATCTGTATGACATGGCACTTAAGATGGGTGCTCCTGTAATCGGACTTATCGATTCAACAGGACTTAGACTTGAGGAGGCATCTGATGCGCTGAACGCATTCGGTGAGATTTATGCTTCTCAGGCACTTGCTTCAGGTGTTGTTCCACAGATTTCTGCTGTATTTGGTACATGCGGTGGTGGATTATCACTTGTTCCAGCACTTTCAGATTTTGTTTATATGGAGAAGAGCGCTAAGATGTTCGTTAATTCTCCAGATGGTATCCCAGGCAACAGCGCAGCTAAGTGCGATAACTCTGCTGCAGCATTCCAGGCTGAGGAAGCTGGTAATGTAGATATGGTTGCTGATGAGGCTACTATCCTTGCTTCAATCAGAGAGCTCGTAGCAATGCTTCCAAGCAACTGTGAGTCTACAGCTTTTGCTGATTGTGATGATGACCTTAACAGAGCAGTAGCAGATATCGCTAATTGTACAGGTGATACATCAATCGCTATCTCAATGATCGCTGATGATGGTATCTTCTTCGAGACAAAGGCTGATTTCGCTAAGGATATGGTTACAGGTCTTATTAAGATTAATGGCGACACAGTTGGTGTTGTTGCTAACCGTTCAGAAGTATTTGATGAGGAAGGCAAGTCAGTTGCTAAGTTCGACGGCACTCTTACAGCTAAGGGCGCAGAGAAGGCTGCTGCATTTGTTAACTTCTGTGATGCATTTGAGATTCCAGTTCTTACACTTACTAACGTAGCTGGCTTCAAGGCTTGCATGTGCTGTGAGAAGAGAGTAGCTAAGGAAGCTGCTAAGCTTGCTGCAGCATTTGTTAATGCTACAGTTCCTAAGGTAAATGTTATTATCGGACAGGCTATGGGTACAGCTGGTGTTGTTATGAACTCTAAGTCAGTTGGTGCTGATATGACATTCGCTTGGGAGAATGCTAAGATCGGTATGATGGATTCTAAGCTTGCAGCTCAGATTATCTGTGATGGCAAGGGTGCTGATGCAATTGCTGAGTGCGCTAAGAAGTATGATGAACTTCAGAATAGCGTAGAGAGCGCTGCAAGACGCGGTTACGTTGATACAATTATCGCAGCAGCTGATACAAGAAAGTATGTAGCTGGTGCTCTTGATATGCTTTATACAAAGGCTGTTGATGTACCTGCTAAGAAGCACATGGCTAAGTAATTCAGATAAGAAAGGAAAATACTTGATATGAAGAAATTAATGCTTGTATTAGGTATGGTCACTTGTCTTCTTGGAGTTACAGCGTGCGGTAGTTCAGATACTGTAACACAGTCAGTTATAGATCAGGAAACAGCTAATAGTATTGCAACAGAGTATGTTGCTGCTGTTGACAATATTATTCACAGCTATGGAATGTCAACTGCTCAGGAGATTATTAATAATGCAGATTCTTTTGGAATGACAGAAGAGGAAGCTAAGACTCTTGGCGAGGCAGTTGAGAATTTCAATACTGCATTAGAAGATTTGGGAACATATCAGGGCGTTCAGAACGTTTCTTATGTAGAAGATGAGAAGTCAGTTACTGTTAACGCTACAATCGTTGGTTCTGCAATCCGTCCAGACGGAGCTGCAAGAACTGCAGAAGTTTTAATTGAGTTAGGACTTCCAAAGGGTGAACTTAAGTCAATGCTTACTAATGTTAATTATACATTTGGTGAGATGATGACTACTGCTGGACTTAATACTATCCTTGGTATTTGTACAGTATTCATGGTTCTTATCATTCTTATGGTACTCATTTCTTGCTTCAAGCTTATTAGTAAGGCTGAGGCAGCAATGGCAGCTAAGAAGGCTGGTAAGACAGAGACAAGTAGTGCTTCAGTTGATAATGCAGTAGCACAGATTGCTGCTAATGAAGAGGCACAGGATGATACAGAACTTATAGCAGTTATCGCAGCTGCAATCGCAGCAAGCGAAGGAGCTGCATCTACTGATGGTTACGTAGTACGTTCTATCAGAAGAAGATATTAATATTACGGAGGATAATAAAATGAAGAATTATACCATTACAGTAAATGGCAATGTATATGATGTTGTAGTAGAAGAGGGTGCTTCTACAGGCGCAGCTCCAGTAGCTAAGGCAGCTCCTAAGGCAGCTCCTAAGGCAGCTCCAGCAGCAGCTCCTGCAGCAGCAGGCGGCGCTGGAAAGGTCAAGGTTGAGGCTGGTGCAGCTGGTAAGGTATTCAAGGTTGAGGCATCAGTTGGTCAGGCTCTTAAGAAGGGTGATACAGTTATCATTCTTGAGGCTATGAAGATGGAGATCCCAGTTGTTGCTCCAGAAGATGGTACAGTAGCAAGCATCGACGTAGCAGTTGGTGATGCAGTTGAGGCTGGCAAGACACTTGCAACTCTTAACTAATTAAGATACTAATTCGGTAATCGCGCTTAAGCGCGAAAGGAAAGGAACAACATGGAATATATTGCAAATACGTTGAACAACTTAGTTCACCAGACAGCATTTTTCAATCTGACCTGGGGTAACTATGTAATGATCGCTGTAGCATGTATCTTCCTGTATCTTGCAATTGCAAAGGAGTTCGAGCCACTTCTTCTTATTCCTATTGCATTCGGTATGTTGCTCGTTAATATCTATCCAGATATTATGCTGAGCATTGAAGATTCATCTAATGGCATTGGCGGTCTTTTATACTATTTCTATATGCTTGATGAGTGGGCTATCCTTCCTTCGCTTATTTTCATGGGCGTAGGTGCTATGACAGACTTCGGTCCACTTATTGCAAACCCTAAGAGCTTCCTGCTTGGTGCAGCAGCTCAGCTTGGAATCTACATGGCTTACTTCGGAGCTATTGCACTTGGCTTCAATGGTAAGGCTGCAGCTTCTATTTCAATCATCGGTGGTGCTGATG
>DCIU01000095.1:14306-14494 GCA_002317245.1 Lachnospiraceae bacterium UBA1718 | reverse complement strand
CCTACATCAATCTTCCTTGCTGGTAAGCTTGGACAGACTAACTTACTTGGACCTATCGCAGTAGCAGCATATTCATATATGTCACTGGTACCAATCATCCAGCCACCTATTATGAAGTTATTTACAACTGAGGAAGAGCGTAAGATTAAGATGGGACAGCTTCGTCCAGTATCTAAGCTTGAGAAGAT
>DCIU01000095.1:12704-14224 GCA_002317245.1 Lachnospiraceae bacterium UBA1718 | reverse complement strand
ATGCTTGGTAATCTCTTCAAGGAGTGTGGTGTTGTTAGACAGCTTACAGATACAGCTTCTAACGCATTAATGTACATTGTAGTTATTATCCTTGGTACATCAGTTGGTGCTACAACAAGTGCAGAGGCTTTCCTTAATGCTTCAACACTTAAGATCGTAGTACTTGGACTTGTAGCATTCGCATTTGGTACTGCAGGTGGTGTATTACTTGGTAAGTTGATGTGTGTATTATCTGGTAGACAGATTAATCCACTTATTGGTTCCGCTGGTGTTTCTGCCGTTCCTATGGCAGCCCGTGTATCACAGAAGGTAGGCGCAGAGGCAGATCCTACTAACTTCCTTCTTATGCATGCAATGGGACCTAACGTTGCTGGTGTTATCGGTACTGCAGTTGCAGCCGGAACATTCATGGCAGTATACGGCATAATGTAAATTTTAAATAGGAGATAAAAACATGGCAGATATGGTTAAAAAGCCGGTTGGAATTATGGAGACAGTTCTTCGTGATGCGCATCAGTCACTGATCGCTACAAGAATGCCTACCGAGAAAATGCTTCCAATCGTAGATAAGATGGATAAGGTTGGTTACCACGCAGTAGAGTGCTGGGGTGGTGCTACATTCGATGCTTCTCTCAGATTCCTTAAGGAAGATCCATGGGAGAGATTAAGACTTCTTAGAGATGGTTTCAAGAACACAAAGCTTCAGATGCTTTTCCGTGGTCAGAATATCTTAGGATATCGTCCATACGCAGATGATGTTGTATATAAGTTCGTTGAGAAGTCTATTGCAAATGGTATTGATGTTATTAGAATTTTCGACTGTCTGAATGACCTTCGTAACCTTCAGGCAGCTGTAGATGCTACTAACAAGATTAAGGCTCAGGAAGGAAGAGGAGAGTCTCAGATCGCTCTTTCTTACACACTTGGTGATGCTTATACACTTGAGTACTGGGCAAAGATGGCTAAGGATATCGAGGCTATGGGTGCAGATTCTATCTGTATCAAGGATATGGCTGGTCTTCTTACACCATATAAGGCTGAAGAGCTTGTTAAGACTCTTAAGAGCAATACAAAGCTTCCAATTCAGTTACATACACATTACACATCAGGTGTTGCTTCAATGACATACCTTAAGGCTGTTGAGGCAGGCGTTGATGTAATTGACTGTGCAATTTCTCCATTCGCTCTTGGTACATCACAGCCAGCTACAGAAGTTATGGTTGAGACATTCAAGGGGACAGAGTATGACACAGGATATGATCAGACACTCCTTGCTGAGATCGCTGATTACTTCCGTCCATACCGTGAGGAGTGCATCGATTCTGGACTTATGAGTACTAAGGTTCTTGGCGTTAACATCAAGACTCTTCTTTACCAGGTACCAGGTGGTATGCTTTCTAACATGGTTAGCCAGTTAAAGGAGCAGGGCGCTGAGAATAAGTACAATGATGTACTTGAGGAAATCCCAAGAGTTCGTAAGGACTGTGGTGAGCCACCTCTTGTTACACCTTCTTCACAGA
>DCIU01000095.1:12334-12645 GCA_002317245.1 Lachnospiraceae bacterium UBA1718 | reverse complement strand
AAGATGGCTACTGGTGAGTTCAAGGATCTCTTAAGAGGTAACTATGGACAGACAGTTAAGCCAATGAATGAGGAAGTTATTGCTAAGGTTATTCCAGGCGAGCCTCGTTCAACAGCTCGTTCAGCTGAGGCTACAGGCCATACAGAGCCAGAGCTCGAGTCAATCGAGGCAGAGATGAAGGAGTGGAAGCAGCAGGAGGAAGACGTACTTTCATACGCACTCTTCCCACAGGTTGCTACAGAGTTCTTCAAGTATCGTCAGGCTCAGCAGACATCTGTAGATGTTGCTAAGGCAGATACAGCTAACAATGC
>DCIU01000095.1:7711-12291 GCA_002317245.1 Lachnospiraceae bacterium UBA1718 | reverse complement strand
AGGGGAATCCGAAAGGATTCCCCTTTTATTGCGCAATAAAATAACTTGTGTTATAATAAACCCGTTGCAATTAGGCTATTTCTACGATTGGAGAGCAGATATGCCAAGAAAAGAGAGTATTACAAAACAGTATTTGATAGATACGGCCTTCCTTATGGCTAAGCAGGAGGGTATTGAGAATGTAACAGCAAGAAAGTTAGCTTCAAGAGCTGGTTGTTCAACACAGCCAATATTTAGACTGTATGAGAATATGGAGGACCTCTGGAAGGAGATATATGATAAGTCTGTGGAATTCTTTGCTTTTTATAACGAGAGAAGCAAGAACGTGGCTGAAGAGCCCTTTGTTAACCTGGGCTATGCTTATATCAGATTTGCTGCAGAGGAGACTAATCTCTTCAAGATGCTGTTCTTGTCTGACCTTAACTATGGTAAGAGCATGTATGAGGTACTCAATGGCAAGAGTGGCCTTGTTCAGGCTGAGATGGCTAAGGCTAAGATGGCAGGTGTGGCTAATAGTGGTGAACTGTTTACTAAGATGTGGATATTCGTTCATGGTGCTGCATGTATGACTACAACAGGTGACTATGACCTGGGAGCAGATGAGACGGTAACACTTCTTAAGTCTACATACAGATCATTCATGTAAGAGGCAATATGAATAAAGATGTAATTCAGATTATCGATATGCACTTCCCTAAGATGAGTAAGGGACATAAGTCTATCGCTAATTATATAAAAGAGAATTATAACGAAGCAGTATTTATGACTGCTGCCAAGATTGGTGATGAACTGGGGATTAGTGAATCCACAGTAGTAAGATTCGCTACTAAGATTGGTTATAAAGGCTTCCCGGAGTTCCAGGCAGCACTGGCGGACTGGGTTAAGGACCAGCTTAATACTGTATCCAAGGTAGGAGCTAAGTATGGCAACAGTTCGCAGTCAGAGATTATTCTGTCTGTTCTCGGCGGTGATGTTGAGAAGATTCAGGATACTATGAATAATATTGATGCTGAATCCTTCGAACAGGCTGTTGATACTATTCTTAATGCAAGAACTGTATATGTTATAGGATTGCGCAGCTGTGAACCTTTAGCTGATTTCCTGGTATTTTACCTCAATATGATTAGAGGCAATGTGGTGCTTGTTCGTACAACAAGCGTAAGCGAGACCTTCGAGCAGATGATAAGAGTTAATGAGAAGGACTGCGTTATCGGTATCAGCTTCCCTAGATATTCTATGAGAACCCTTAAGTGTATGGAGTTCGCTAAGGATAGGAATGCTCAGATTATTGCCCTTACTGATACACGTTACTCACCTATGTGTATGTATTCAATCTGCAATCTGTTTGCCAGAAGCGACATGGTCTCAATTGTTGATTCCCTGGTTGCACCACTTAGTGTAATAAATGCCTTGGTTGTTGCCTTATGCCTTAAGGCACCTGAAGAGGTTAAGAATAACCTTGAGATGCTTGAGGAGACCTGGGGCAATTATCAGGTATATCTCAATGATGAGATTAACTTCATTGATGATGAGCCTATGCTTGATTATTCTCTTAAGAGAGATTTGTTGAAAGAGTAGATTATGAGATGTATTGTCATCGGTGGCGGTGCTGCCGGTATGATGAGTGCCATAGCCGCTGCTAAGACTGGTGCAGAGGTACTTCTCCTGGAGAAGAACGAGAAGCTTGGCAAGAAGATATATATAACAGGCAAGGGAAGATGTAATGTCACTAATGACTGTGATCCAGAGGACTTCTTTGCCAATATAGTTACTAATGATAAGTTCATGTACAGTGCATATTATAGCTTTGACAATAGTATGCTTATGGATATGATAACTAATGCTGGATGTGACCTTAAGACAGAACGAGGTAACAGAGTATTCCCTGTTAGCGATCATTCGTCTGATATTACCAGGACCCTTACTAACATTATGAAGGACTTGGGAGTTCAGGTTAGACTAAATAGTCAGGTGACATCACTTTTAGCAGAGAATGGTACTATCACAGGCCTTAAGCTTAAAAATGGCCAGACTATAGATGGAGACAGGGTCATTGTTGCTACAGGTGGATTGTCCTACGCATCAACGGGCTCCACAGGAGACGGCCATAAATGGTTAACTAACCTGGGCCATACAGTTAAGGAGTGCAAGCCGGCTCTTGTCCCATTAACAGTTGAAGAAGACTTCTATAAGGACCTTCAAGGCCTTGCCCTTAAGAACGTGGAGGTTAAGCTCTACGATGAATTCATTCCTGAAGGAACTATAATTCCTAAGAAGAAAAAGCCTATATATGAGGGCTTTGGAGAGATGTTATTCACACATTTCGGTATTAGTGGTCCGCTTATTATCAGTGCAAGTTCCTATTATGCGAAGAAGGCATATGGTAAGAGGGTTACATTAATGCTCGACCTTAAGCCGGCGCTTAGCATGGAACAGCTTGATAAGAGGATTCTAAGGGACTTTGAGGAGAATGCTAATAAGTCCTTCAAGAATGCTATTGGAGGCCTGCTTCCGGCTAAATTAATACCTGTAATTATTGAGGCCGCCGGCATTGATCCAGACAAGGCAGTTAATGTCATTACAAGAGAAGAGCGCGAAAGGCTTGTTAATACTCTTAAGGGACTTAGATTCACTGTTACTGGTAGCAGAGACTTTAATGAAGCTATCATTACCCAGGGTGGAATTAATGTAAAAGAAGTTAATCCTTCCACAATGGAATCTAAGCTTGTTAAGGGACTATATATAGTTGGAGAATTATTGGATGTGGATGCACTGACAGGTGGATTCAATCTGCAGGTTGCCTGGTCGACGGGACACCTGGCAGGTACATCTATTAACGAATAGGAGGATAATATGAATATTGCAATTGATGGACCAGCAGGTGCTGGCAAGAGTACTATAGCTAAGAAGGTAGCCAGTAAGCTTGGATATATCTACGTTGATACAGGGGCTATGTACAGGGCTATGGCTCTGTATTTCATTAGATTAGGAGTTGCACCTACTGAGACAGATAAGATTGATACAATGTGCGCTGATGCGGACATCAGTATTGAATACCAGAATAGGGAGCAGGTTGTAGTACTTAATGGCGAGAATGTTAACGGTTATATTCGTACAGAAGAGGTTGGCAATATGGCTTCATCAACATCTGTTAACGGCAATGTACGTAAGAAGCTTGTAGAGCTCCAGCAGAAGCTTGCAGCATCTACAGATGTTGTAATGGATGGCAGAGATATAGGTACAGTAGTGCTTCCTAATGCTGAGGTTAAGGTCTTCCTTACAGCCAGCAGTGCAGTCAGAGCAGAGAGAAGATATAAGGAACTTCAGGCTAAGGGAGTAGAGGCTGATATTAAGCAGATTGAGGCTGATATTATAGAGCGTGACGAACGTGATATGACCAGAGAGATCAGTCCCCTTAAGCAGGCTGATGACGCTACATTTGTAGATAGCTCTTATATGACTATTGATGAAGTTGTAGAGACTATCATAGATCTTGCTAAGTAATTGAGGTGCAAATGGAAGTAAGATTAGCAGAGCATGCAGGATTCTGCTTCGGAGTTAACAGGGCGGTGGATCTTGTCTATGAACAGATAGGGCAAAATAAGGACACTCCTATCTATACCTATGGTCCAATTATCCATAACGAGGAAGTAGTATCAGAACTTGAACGTAAGGGAGTCAAGGCTCTTTCTGAAGATGAAATCCATAAGGTTCCCAAGGGTATTATGATCATCAGGAGTCATGGTGTATCAAGAGAGGTGCAAAGGAAGTTAGAAGCGGCCGATTTTGCCATAGTTGATGCTACATGTCCCTTCGTTAAGAAGATTCATAGAATTGTTGATAAGGCAAGTAAAGAGAACAAGCCTGTAATCATTGTGGGAAGCGCAGATCATCCCGAGGTTCAGGGCATTATTGGCTGGTGTAATAACACTCCTTTGGTCATTAATTCCATTGATGATATTGATAAAATTCCCTATGAAAAAGACGAGGAAATTTGCTTAGTCAGCCAGACAACATTTAATTCGAAGAAATTTCAAGAAATAGTTGATAATATAGCGAAAAAAGGTTATTATATTAATGTTGTGAATACTATATGCAATGCGACGGAAGAGAGACAACAATCCGCTAGAGAATTGGCTTCTGTTGCAGAGTGCATGATAGTAATCGGTGGGACACACAGTTCCAACTCTCGTAAGCTATACGAGATATGTAAGACTGAATGTGAGAATACCCACTTTATACAGACACTGGAAGACTTGCATTTAGAACTACCTAAATCTGTTTCACTGGTGGGTATTACAGCTGGGGCATCGACCCCAAATAATATTATTGAGGAGGTTCAAAATTATGTCAGAAATGAGTTTTGAACAAATGTTGAATGAATCATTCAAAACAATCCATACAGGAGAGGTAGTAGAGGGTACAGTTTTCTCAGTTAAGCCAGAAGAGATTATCCTTAATATCGGCTGCAAGGCAGACGGTATCTTGACAAGACAGGAATATACTAACGAGTCTAACTTAGACCTTACTACAGTCGTTAAGGTTGGCGACACTATGGAAGCTAAGGTTCTTAAGGTTAA
>DCIU01000095.1:5251-7636 GCA_002317245.1 Lachnospiraceae bacterium UBA1718 | reverse complement strand
AAGAGAATCGAAGATGCTTTCAATAATCAGGAAGTTCTGAAGGCTAAGGTTACTCAGGTACTTGATGGTGGTATCTGTGTAGTAGTTGATGAAGTTAGAATCTTCATCCCAGCAAGCCTTGTTTCAGACACTTACGAGAAGGATCTTACTAAGTATGCTGGACAGGAGATCGAGTTCGTTGTTACTGAGTACAATCCTAAGAGAAGAAGATACATTGGTAACAGAAGAATGCTTCTTACAGCTGAGAGAGATAAGCTCCAGAAGGAACTCTTCGAGAAGATCGCTGTTGGCGATGTAATCGAAGGAACAGTTAAGAATGTTACTGACTTCGGTGCATTCGTTGATCTCGGTGGCGCAGACGGTCTTCTTCATATCTCAGAGATGAGCTGGGGAAGAGTTGAGAATCCTAAGAAGGTATTCAAGTCTGGCGATACAGTTAGAGCATTCATTAAGGATATCCAGGGCAACAAGATTGCACTTTCTATGAAGTTCGATAATGAGAATCCATGGAAGGATGCAGAGAGCAAGTTCGCAATCGGTAATATGGTAACTGGTAAGGTTGCTCGTATGACTGACTTCGGTGCTTTCGTTGAGATCGAGAAGGGTGTTGATGCACTTCTTCATGTTTCACAGATTTCAAGAGATCACATCGAGAAGCCTTCAGATGTTCTTAAGGTTGGTGATGAGGTTACAGCTAAGATCGTTGACTTCAACCTTGCTGACAAGAAGATTAGCTTAAGCATTAAGGCTACTCTTGAGCCAGAAGTTAAGGAAGAAGAGAAGGTTGTAGAAGAGGATGCTGATGTAGTATCTGTTAACATCGATGACGTTATTGCTAACGAAGATGCTGAATAATCTTTAGTACTTGATTGAAATTATGCCTTGCATTCGTAGTAATGCAAGGCATTTTTTATAGTAATTATACGGGGGATATGAAATGGCTTACGATTATGATTCCTTCATGGGAGATATTTTTAAGCTGACTAAGATTGATCTGACCTTTTACAAGCAGGTTCAGATGAAGAGAAGAATCGATGCTCTTATTAGTAAGAGCAGGGTTGGTGGTTATGAAGAATACATGAATGCATTGAAGGCTGATAAGAAGCTTCTTAATGAGTTCGTTGAATATATTACCATTAATGTATCTGAATTCTACCGCAATCCTGAGCAGTGGGTTATTCTTACAGAGAAGGTTATTCCTGATCTTATTAAGAAATTTGGCACTAACCTTAATATCTGGAGTGCAGCCTGCTCTACAGGAGATGAGCCATATTCACTTGTTATGGCCCTGTCACAGTTCATGCCACTTAGCAAGATTAAGATTAATGCCACAGATATCAGTGATGAGGTAATTGGCAAGGCTAAGATTGGACTATATTCTGAGAAGAGTATTTCTAATGTGCCTAAGGCATATAAGGACAAATACTTCATTAAGAACGGTCCTGTATATCAGATATCTGACGAGATTAAGAAGTGTGTAACCTTTAAGCACCATAATCTTCTTAAGGATGATTATCTCAAGGGACAGCACCTCATTGTGTGCAGAAATGTACTTATATACTTCACAGAGGATGCCAAGGACGGAATCTTCAGGAAGTATTATGATTCGTTAGCTAATGGCGGAATACTGTTCATAGGAAGTACTGAGCAGATTCTTAAGTATAAGGATATGGGTTATACAAGATATGACTCATTCTTCTACCAGAAATAAAGAGAGTTCATGGGTAAGAAAAAAAGACGAAGAAGAACCAATCCAATACCTATAATAATAAGAATGCTTCTGATAATTATCGGAAGCATTTTGTTGTGCTTTCTTGTATATAAGTATATCAAGGAGACCCATAAGCAGGTTAAGGGTACCTGGGTAAGAGAGATTGATTATACCGATGAGGTAAGCCTTAATATGTCCAAGTGGATATGCTCTGCCACAGGCGGCAACCAGGTGGATGTAAGCACTTATATTCCACAGACTGATGTTATACTGAATCTTGTCTTTGGTAATGATGGCAGCTATGAGATACTCGTTGATAAGCAGGCATATCGTGATAGTGAGGCTAAGAATATTGAGGCTGCGACTGTTGCATTAGAAGAGCTTATAGCTAATAGACTGAAGGAGATTGGCATTAGTAATTCCCTGGATATTGATAGTCTGTTCATGACAGCCTATGGTATTAGCCTTAGTGACTATGTTAAGGACTATGCACCATCCTTCATGCCGTCTTATGCTGATATTAGTTCAGAGTATGAGGCTAGTGGAGACTATGTTATCGATGACGGACTTCTCTATATGGGCCAGGGGACTAAGGAGGAACTGTTAGCCGGAGTAGGCCTTCAGTATATGGTAGATGATATGCTGGTATACATTGATGATGATACAGCTTACGT
>DCIU01000095.1:3289-5181 GCA_002317245.1 Lachnospiraceae bacterium UBA1718 | reverse complement strand
ATCACAGAGTCCAGACTGGTTGATGATAAGACCATGGATATAGTAGAAGACCTTAAGAGTCTATGGAAGCTTGAGGTTAATGCCGCATCTAATGCATATCCCAATATGATGACAGGAGTTAACAGTGAGACCGGCAGAGAACTCTTAATTGGAGCCTACTATGTTGATTATACTGGCAATATGTTCTTATCACTAAGGGATCTGGCAGTATTACTCTCTGGAACAGACAAGGCATACGATTTTGCAATTGGATCAGAGGAATTAGTAATTAAGACTGGTAAGGACTACATCTCTACAGGCGGTGAGAATATGGAGCTTCCTGAAGAGACAGAGGAGCTTGGCTATAAGATTAATTCCAACTTGGCTTCTAAGAAGATTCTCTTCAATGATGAGCCAAGGAAGTATTACCTTATGTCAGCTGAGAATGCTGAGGGTAATAAGGACTACTACATGAGTATGTTGGACATCTCTCTTCTTATGGATATTAGATTGGAGCGAGATGGTAATCGCATAACAGTTTACCCAGATGAGAGCCTTATTATTGATCCTGAGAAGATGCAGGAGGATAGCGAATACTTCGATATGGCTAGAAGTGCTCTGGTTGGAGACGTAACGACTGGCGATGTATATTATGCCTTCCATGAGGATGAGCAGGTACCAATGGCCAGCACAACCAAGCTTATGACATACATTGTTATAATGGATGCCCTCTATAATGGGGAGATATCTGAGAGCGATACGCTTACGGCTTCAGATAAGGTTATTGCACTGTCCATGACTTCAGACAGGGTAATTCCTATGGAAGAAGGGCAGACAGCTACCTTTAATGATGCTCTTAAGGGAATGCTCATTGGATCAAGTAATGAATGCTCACTTATGTTAGCGGAGCATGTGGCTGGTTCTGAGGAGGCCTTCGTTCAGAGAATGAATGCCAAGGCGCAGGAGATAGGACTATCTGATGCGACTAAGTTCTATAACTGCAACGGACTGCCTATATATTCTGATGATACTGTTAACGCTAAGAATCAGAATCATATTACTGCTAAGGATATGTTCCTTCTGTGTAAGTACCTTATGAGTCTGTATCCTGAGATTACAGATATTACATCATTGGAATCTGTTAAGCTTGAGAGCTTCAAGGACCAGGAGCTTAAGAATACTAATGTAATACTTACTAATGTTCCTAACATGGTAGGACTTAAGACGGGATCTACAGCAATGTCAGGAGCCTGCCTGGTTGCGGCAGCTAAGACGGATTCTTCCGCAGATGCCCATGTGATTGTATCGGCCCTCTTTGGAGCTGAGTCTTCGATTCTTCGGGCTCAGATGTCAGAGGTGCTAATGCGCTACGGCCTGCAGTATTATGATGGTGTAGGTGGAAGGGTAGAAGAGGATGGAACCTTGGCTATACCGGATAATCTTGAAGCGATAATAAGAGAATTAATTAATGTAGCCAGAAAACAGCTTACAGAATAAAAATTTGACCCACAAGTAATAATTGTGGGTCATTTTGCATTTTCAGATATCATTTTTAAGAGATGTGATACGTATCTGCCGAAGAAGTCATAGTCTGTAAGTATATCTTCGGTTAATTGGAAGAATAAGTCCCTGTCCTTGTAATTGCGCCTGAAGGCTGGAGAGGAGATGTTATCCCACTGAGGGAGGAAATCTCCTGCGTGTCGTGTATAACATGTGGCTGCAGTGGCAGGCTTGCGGTAATCCTTGTCGACATAGACTGACACAGCCTTGTGTACAGCCATATCCTCCTCGGGCAGATAGAAGTAATCCTTATAATTATCGAAGAAGAGCTTGAGTTCTTCATGGAAGACAGGAACCTTAAGTACGCCTCTGTCACACTTGAAGGAACCGTATATGCCATTGGCATCAAAGCT
>DCIU01000095.1:0-3138 GCA_002317245.1 Lachnospiraceae bacterium UBA1718 | reverse complement strand
GGCAATATCTCAAGCATACCTGCTACGTCGTCCCTGTTATGCTGATAGAGAAGAGAGTAGAGCTCCTCGGAATGAGTCTCTGAGTATTCCTTATATACACTAATAAGCTCACCACCAGAGTATTTATCCTCGCGGCAGATACCCATGAATTCTTCTATGGTTTTCTGCTTGCAGTTAGGAAGTCTGAAAAGATGCTTATATGGATTAATTCGCTTATATATATCAATGTTCTCGAAGCTAGTCAGATCAATTTTGACCCCATTAGCCTCACATCTGTCCTTAATAAAGGGTATATCGAACCTGTTGCCATTGAAATGGGCCAGGGCTTTGAAATTTTTAATTTTCTCTACAAACTCACGTAGAAGTGCCTCTTCCTCCCTGGCATTATCGGCCATTAATCCCTCGAAAACAAAGCCATCTCCATCATAGTAAGAGAGGCCTATCATATATATGAAGGAATTACGTGGGGAAAGACCGGTGGTCTCTATATCAAGGAAGAGTAGATCTTCCTTGTTTGGCAGCGACAGACTGTCAAAATCCAGATTAAGTTGGACTAGTGATTCAATGTTTCTACGCATGACAGTATTGTAACATATAGTAGAAAAAACCACATAAAAATAGTATTATAAAAATAGCGGTTTTTTGGAAACTGACAAATGTAATTAGAAAGAAAAGAGTGAGGAAAATGGCAAAACTATCATTCACGGGTGGAATACATCCATATGATGGCAAGGACCTTAGTAAGGACAAGCCTATCAAGGATATTCTGCCACAGGGTAATCTGGTATATCCTCTGTCTCAGCACATTGGTGCACCTGCCAAGGCTATTGTTGCCAAGGGCGACCATGTACTTAGAGGACAGATGATTGCCGAAGCTAATGGCTTCGTATCAGCTCCTGTTTATTCGACAGTATCTGGTACAGTTGTTGCTATCGAGCCACGCAGAGTGGTAACTGGTGACATGGTAATGAGTGTTGTTGTAGAGAATGACAATGCTTATGAAGAAGTAACTTATGACGCAGTAGAGAATGTTGACTTCTTAACTAAGGAAGAGATTATCGGGCGTATCCAGAAGGCCGGCGTTGTCGGTATGGGTGGCGCAGGTTTCCCAACACACGTTAAGCTTAGTCCTAAGGAGCCAGACAAGATCGAGTACTGTATCGCTAACTGTGCAGAGTGTGAACCATATCTGACCAGCGATTACAGAAGAATGATCGAGGAGCCTGAGAAGCTTATTGAAGGTCTCAAGGTTGTCCTTAGACTATTTGATAATGCTAAGGGTATTCTTGCTGTTGAAGATAATAAGCCTGACTGTATTGAGAAGCTTAAGGAACTTACCAAGAACGAGCCAAGAATTCTTGTAAAAGCCCTTAAGACTAAGTACCCTCAGGGTGCTGAGCGTCAGCTTATCTATGCAACAACCAAGAGAGCTATCAATTCAACAATGCTTCCAGCAGATGTGGGCTGTGTTGTTAATAATGTTGATACCCTCTGTGCAATATATAATGCAGTATGGAATGGCAAGCCACTTATGGAGAGAATAGTAACTGTAACTGGTGATGCTATTAAGGAGCCTCAGAACTTCAGAGTATACTGTGGTATGAATTATGCTGAGCTTGTTGATGCGGCAGGTGGCTTCAAGAAGGAGCCTGAGAAGGTTGTGTCTGGTGGACCTATGATGGGATTTGCCCTCTTTGGCCTTGATGTACCAACTACCAAGACTGCTTCAGCCCTGCTCTGTATGACTAAGGATGAAGTAAGTAAGTATGAGCCAACTGCATGTATTAACTGTGGCATGTGCTTAGAGGTATGTCCTGGACGTGTTCAGCCTAAGAAGTTAGCTATTCTTGCTTCTCATGGTGAACTTGAAGAGTTTGAGAAAAATAATGGTCTTGAGTGTTGTGAATGTGGCTGCTGCAGTTTCATCTGTCCAGCTAAGCGTCCATTAACACAGACTATTAAGTCTGGTCGTAAGATTGTATTAGCTAATAAGAGAAAGAAATAGGAAGGAGAGTATTCTGATGAGCGATATGATGAAGGTTTCGTCGAACCCACATATCAGATCCAAAGTTAGTACAGATAAGATAATGCTTATCGTAGTAATCGCATTACTCCCTGCTACTATTTTTGGTATCGTGAATTTTGGTCTTCATGCACTTATTCTTGTGCTTGTTACAGTTGCAACTAGCGTGGCTACTGAGGCAGTATATGAATTAATTATGAAGAAGAAGCTTACAATTAAAGATTTTTCTGCAGTTGTAACTGGCCTTTTACTTGCACTTAACTTACCACCTAAGTGTCCAGTATGGGTTGCTATTATTGGTGGTATTTTTGCAATATTTGTTGTTAAGATGCTCTTCGGTGGTCTGGGACAGAACTTTATGAACCCTGCCCTTGCAGCAAGATGCTTCCTGCTTATATCATTCCCAGCAATTATGACTAACTTCGAGTGCGATGCATATACTGGTGCTACACCACTTGCAGCACTTAAGGCTGGAGAGAGCGTTAATGTCTACAACATGGTTATTGGTAAGACAGCAGGTACTATCGGTGAGACTTCAATGGTAGCCATTGTCCTTGGAGCTTGCTTATTGCTGTTAGTTGGTGTTATCGATCTTAAGATCCCTGGCACATATATAGTTACATTTGTTTTATTTATAGGAATTTTCGGTGGTCATGGATTTGATCCATATTATATATCTGCTAACCTTGCAGGTGGTGGACTTATGCTTGGTGCATTCTTCATGGCAACTGATTATGTAACAAGACCTATTACTAAGAATGGCCAGATTGTATTTGGTATTCTCTTAGGAATTCTTACGGGTATTTTCAGAGTATTTGGTGCTTCAAGCGAAGGCGTATCCTATGCAATTATCATAGGTAACTTATTAGTACCACTTATTACTCAGTTCACTGCTCCTAAGCCTTTTGGAAAGGGAGGTGAGAGAGTATGAAAGATATGATTAAGAATGCAGGTATTTTACTTGCTATTACTATAATTGCTGGTGCTATCTTAGGTCTCGTATACCAGACTACTAAGGATACAATCGCTGCTGGCGAAGAGCAGGCTAAGAAGAACGCATATCTTGAGGTATTCTCTGATGCTTCTGACTTCAAGGCAATTGATGATGTGATGAC
>DCIU01000029.1 GCA_002317245.1 Lachnospiraceae bacterium UBA1718 | reverse complement strand
CATGGCATCCTTAGACTTATCCACAGCGCCACCGCTCTTACCGGCTTCATCCATAGCATAGTCGGCACGACTAAGGGCTTCGTTGCCAGCTGATGTAAGTCCGTTAACGAAGTTAATTGTTTCGCCTGACAGGTAGGAAGTATCCTCAAGGGCACTGTCCACGAACTTCTGAACAATAGATAACCTGTTGGAGATTGTATCTGATGAGTCACCGGAATCATCAAGAGTCTTATCTACCAGGTCGTGAAGCTCATTAATATTAGTAGTCAGCTTATTAACGATGTCCTCTGTAAGATCCAGCTGTACATATGGTTCGGCCTGGCCTACTATACCACCTACATCCTTACGGCCAAGGACAGTGGCCTCATTTTTGCAGCCATGCAGGTAACCAGACTGGCGTCCTGCAATACCACCAATGTTATAGCCTACTCTCTCATAGCCTACATTGCCCTTGTTGGTACAGAACTCCACAATACCTGATGAATGTCCTACAATACCGCCTGTGTCAATTGTATTGTTAGAAGTATCAAGGCTCTTGCCCTCAGATACTTCTCCACTAAGATCCATTATGCCGTTTAGGTATGTATCGATATTGATGTCCTCGATTGACATACTCTTGTCCACATTGGATGTATTAACCTCTGCGCTATTAGTACATCTGTATATTCCACCACAATTAGTACCTGCAATACCGCCTGTATAGTGCTGGCCGATAACCGTGCCGTGGGACTTACAGCTCATGATGATACCAGTTTCTTCGTTGTAACCAACGATGGCACCCGTGTAATCATTACCCTTAACAATTCCCTCAAATGTACAATTCTCAAGGGTACCGTAATTGTCACCTACGATTCCACCAACAACTATCTGCTTACTGCCAGGATTGACATTGCCACCAACTGTAAGGTTCTTAATGAGTCCTCCCGGCTGTAGCTTGGAAAATAATCCTAAGTAGCTCACGTCTGAATTAATAATAAGACCATCAATTGTATGTCCATCACCATCGAATATTCCACCGAAGGTAGGGAAGTAGTCAAAGTCTGTCCCTGCCAGGTGAATATCATCTGTAAGCTTGATGTACTTGTTCTGAGACCAGGTATCAAGAGAACACTTATTGGCAAGGTCTACTAATTCACTAGCATTAGCAATCTTAATGATTTCCCACTGGATCTCCTCTGTCTCAGTATCCTCACTAGTGCCTTCCTCTTCATTCTCCTCTTCACTGGCAGTATTATTCTTATTTAATGGATTAACTGCCGCATAGGAATAGCTAGTAGGAATTACCAGAGCTGTACCAACTGTCATCACCAGTGTTGATGTTACTGTTAATATACTCAGGAGGGCTGCATACAATTTATTATTTCTCATCGTCACATGCCTCCTTTTCTTCTTCCGCCTTAACCGGATTAGTCTTCTCTTCTATTACTGCCATCTTGTCAAGCTCAGCCATATCTTCCTCACTTAAAGGAGTGATATCTCCCGCCTCAACATATGCACTGATATCGCCTCTTACAACTGCATGCATTGTACCCATAACATTACCATTAATGTGACCACGCACAATACCGTCTACTCTCATAAGGCCTGTTGCTTCCTTGGTCTTAATTGGCATATTCATAACAAAGGCAGTCTTGGCAATAATTGCATCACCAACAAGCAGAATCTGTGGAAGAACAAACATTGTAATTATGATAGATATAATGGTTCCTCGTCCAAGTGTCTGACCAATGTTATAGATAGCAACATTGGATGTAAGCTTACCAATTGTGATACCTGCAAGAGCAAGCATTGATCCCGATGTAACAATAGTCGGGAAGGACATATTCATGGTATCTATGATTGCCTCCGGACGAGTCATTGTCTCTCTGAGCTCAGTGTATCTACTTGCAATAACAATGGCGTAGTCAATATTAGCACCCATCTGAATTGAGCTTACAATCAGGTAGCTTAGGAAGAACATATTCTGCTGTAATACCGTAGAACATGAGAAGTTAATCCAGATACTACCCTGAATAACAATAATAAGGAGTACTGGCATACCTGCCGACTTGAATGTGAACAGCAGTACCACCAGGACTACTAATATCGACATAATATTAACTACTGTATTATCCCTGCTGAAGGTATTCTTAAGGTCATACTGGCTGACAGAGTTACCACAGAGCAATACCTTGCCATCCGGATAATACTTCTCTGCAATTGTATGCATCTCCTGTAAGAATGCATACGTCTCTTCGTCCTCTTCAGGAAGGGTCAGATAGACAAGAATTCTGCTGTAGTTCTCACCCTTTAACTGCTTCTTACCGAAGTTCATCTGTTCATAAGCATCGTTAAGGGTATCCATCAGTTCATCATCAAGAGTGACATATCCCTCATCAACCTCCTGCTTAACGAACATGAACATGTCTATCAGTGGAACGCTATAGCTCTCAATACCATTAATAGCCTTAGCATAATCTTCATCATTAATTGCATAGGCCGCATATACAAGCTTGGCAACCTCATAGTCCAAGTCAATTAACTCCGAGAACTGTCTTGGTGTCAGCTTATCTGTAAGCGTATATCCATTAAGTGCTTCAATATTGGCAAGACCCTGACAGTGGTCAACCTCATCCCTGCTCTCCAGTTCATTAATGAGCTGCTTCTCAGCCTCATAATTACCAGTAGGTACCATCATGGCCACAAGGTTAGTCGCACCGAAGTTTTCCTCCATGAGCTTCTCAGCATGCTGCATATCGTTCTCAATTGGAGTAGTAACAGTTGAGTCACCAAATACATAATTACATCTGCTTGAAATCATATATCCTGCGACAATAAGCACGAAGAAAATTGGGGCAATTATGTATCTTGTCTTATACGCGAACTTACCAACGAATGGAATCTGTGGAATGAAGTTCTTATGCTGGGTCTTCTCCATAAGATTAGCAAACAGCATAATTACACCTGGCATGAGCAGGAATACTCCAACCAAGCTAAGAAGGATAGCCTTAATAAGAACAATACCCATATCAGGACCCATCTTATACTGCATGAAGGTCATAGCAATAAGACCACCAATGGTAGTCAGTGATGAACCTGCAATCTCAGGAATTGCCTTGGAAAGGGCTATAATAATGGCCTCTCTAGGTTCATAGAGGGCATGCTCTTCCTTGTATCTGTTAAGCAGGATAATGGCATAGTCGATTGACAGTGCCAGCTGCAGAACTATTGTTACGGAATCTGATACGAATGAAATAGTACCAAATACGAAGTTGGTTCCCATCTGAAGAATTGCAGAACCACCGAAGGTTATAAGTAATACAGGAATCTCGGCATATGCCTGTGTTGTTAAGAGTAAAACCGAGAGCACTATGACTACGACGATAACGCTGATTACCTTCATCTCGTCATTAATCATCTCCGCCTCGACATCACCCAGAGTTGTAATCAGGTAATAATCATATCCATCCAGATATTCCTTCACCCTGTCCTGGGCCTCCAGACAGCGGTCGTCCTTCTCATCGTAATCGAAGGTTATAGCCAGCTTGGCCGAGCCATTATTGTAATATTCCGAAGAATCATCGAAGTTAACCGAGAATACTCCGTCAATCTTCTCTATTCCTTCCTTTATACTTTCACCCTGATCATAGGACACATTGGCAACCATTACGGATATGCTTCCGTAAGTTACAAACTCCTCCTCCATAAGATCAAGGCCCTGTCTGGTCTCTGTAGTTCCAGGCAGGTAATATGCCATATCATTCTCAACACTAACCCAGTTCCTTGAAAAGGCTGAGAAAATTGCCAATATTCCAAAAATCAGGAAAAACAGATTACGCTTATCGACGATGAAGCCACATATGCGCAGCATAGCCTGATTACTCTTCGCTTCTTCCATACAAAACTCCTTAATACAAATAGAGCGTATTCATTATGCCTTAACAATACGCTCCACAATATCTGTTATACCCCTTTATACTTATTTTTTCCATATATAAATCATTAAATAAAAATAAAAAAGAGCCGCACCTGAGTGCGACTCCCTGCTTTCAATTAATAATAGAGGTTATTGGTTAACAGACTCTATTTGAAGCTTATCCTTAGGCAGATATTTAATTAGCATCTTCTCCAGATCCTCGCCATGGACAGGCTTAGACAGATAATCGTTGAAGCCTGCTGCCAGATACTCCTCCTCAGCTCCCTTTATGGCATTGGCAGTAAGAGCAACAACTGGCGTAGCTGCGTTAATACTGTTGCCTGAGCGTAAGCGCTTAAGTGTCTCAATACCATCCAGTTCAGGCATCATATGGTCGAGGAATACAAGATCGTACTTGGTCTTCTCCATCATCTGCAGTGCCTTAATGCCGCTAAGGGCCAGATCAGACTTAACTTCTGTATTCTTAAGCAGTCCCTTAACAACCGTAAGGTTAATTCTTATATCATCAACAACAAGTATTCTTGCATCAGGAGCATGGAGCAGTTCCTTATATTTCACACCCTTGTTCTTCTGGAATTCTTCATGTCTCTTGGCAAACTCTCCGATTGTCTCATCGCCGCTATAGGTCTGTGGAATAATAGCAGTGAAGACCGAACCCTGGCCAAGCTTACTCTCAACCTGGATGCTTCCTTCCATCTGTTCTACCAGCTTCTTGGTGATGGTAAGTCCGAGACCCGTGCCCTCAATGGTTCTATTGTGAATCTCGTCAATACGCTGGAAGCTCTCAAACAGCTTACCAATATCATCCTCCGAAATGCCAACCCCCGTATCCTTAACTTCAAATATTAGATTAAGGTTAGTGGCATCGACTTTTTCATATGACACTGCAAGCTCTACATGGCCCTCCTTGGTATACTTAACAGCGTTAGTCAAGAAATTAGATACTACCTGTCGGATTCTGAACTCATCACCATGAAGACGTTCTGGGATGTCTGGATTATTAACAATCTCGAAACCCAGTCCCTTATTAGAGGCTCTCATGGAGATTACATTATAGAGGTCATTGAGCGTTGATGAGAGCTGATAGTCCACTGGAATTAGCTCCATCTTGCCCGACTCAATCTTAGAGAAATCAAGAATATCATTAATAATACTGAGCAGGTTCTCACTGGCAGACTGGATCTTAATAGAATTCTGAGTTACATTGTCATCCTTACTCTCACGGAGAACTAACTCATTCATTCCCATAATTGCATTAATAGGAGTTCTGATCTCGTGAGACATGTTGGCTAAGAAATCCGACTTGGCATTACTTACTCGCTCCAGTTCCTTCATGGCTTCCTGCAGAGCCTCTTCACGCTCGAGCAGTTCCTTATTCTGCTTAGAGTATACATAGGTCTGGAACTTGAATATTACGCCAAAAACGATGGCAACTAAGATCATTGACTGAACAGCATCCTCTACCCAGCCAAGGTCAACAAGAGGATGACTTGGAATTATTCCAAAGTACTCAAGTACGAAGCAGCCTCCAAGAGTAATTGCACCTATTACGAATACGATTATACATATTGGACCTGTAAGAACGAGAAATGGAAAAATCAGTCCGACAATGAACCAGCAGATCATTCCGCTGTGAATACCACCGCAGGCAATAAACATAAATGGGAAGAGCAATTCATTAATAAGAAGAATTACCATTAATGCTGCAACCTTAGGCTTATTACGCCATACACCTACGTACAGGCATCCTGTTACTATAATAAGACCTGCAAGAACTGTAATTGACTGTCCCCAGCTCTGATTAATGAGTAGCGAAAATACAAAAGCGAATATACAGCCAAACCATGTACATAACATGATAAGGTTACTTAATCTATTCTCCAGGGTGAGATGGTCACCTATAAAACGTTCCGTGGTTGGCCTCAACCAGTTAATAATCTTGTCTTTCATTAATATCCCTTTATGCTAGTCAATTATGCCAAGTATAATAGTTAATCTCATACATTATATACTAAAAAGAGTAGAGCAGATAATAAAAATTTTCCACTCTACTCTTGAAATAATACTATAATTCCTATAATTACTATTCATTCAACTTCTGTTACATCACTTACAATTTAGTGTTTGCTATATATATTACTATACGACAAATCAATCACTTATGGCTAATATATTCTCCTCAATCCACTTACCTACAGTGTTAGTCAACTGCATTCTTTGTCCAATGAAACTATGGTTACTTTTTATAATATTATAAGTAATATTAGCATTCATCGCACTAAGTTTATTATATAGTGGCTTAAGCATCTTATCTGGTGGAGCCACTGTGTCTGCTGATGCTTCTATTAGCAGCAGGTTATGTCTGGCGAGTTCTTCATATCTGTATAGGACAGCTAACTCCTGTTTATTATTAAGCGCATTCTCATAGACCTCACTGGCAGAGTTCATCTTAAGGCACTGTCCCTCTGTCTCAATCATCAGGAACAAATCCTTTTCCAGATTATGTCTAAATGCAGCGCCAATATCATATGCAGCCATTGCTACTACACCTCTGATGAAGGAAAGATCCTTAGCTGCATTAAGGACGGTCTGTCCACCCATACTATGACCTACAAGGAATATATTCTCTGTATCGATATCATACTGATCTGCAATTGCAGGATTATGAGCCCATTTTGTTATGGCAATCAGGTCGTCCTTCAAGTTAGTAAATAAATAATTGCCTTCGCTCCCCCATGCTCCTCTATGATTCATATGAATGACAAGGCATCCCATTCGCATTAGCGCCAGTTCCAAATCATTATTTGTTGTATATCCTGGAAAACCATGTGACATTATAATTGTTGGATATGGTTTTTTATTTCTCTTATCAGGAGTAAGCATATAGCCATACAGATGACAGCCACCACTGATAATATTCAGTTCACGTATATCAGGATAGGAGTTTTCATCATCATTGTCATATTCTACAAATGCATTTTCTGCTTTCATAACCGTTCCCCCCCCAGGTATTACTAATAACTAAATGATTGCAGGAATTTCTGTGCACGCTCAGTTTTTGGTGCCTTGAAGAAGTCTTCCGGCTTGCCTTCCTCTATTATCTTACCACCATCCATGAAAATTATTCTATCTGCCACCGCCTTGGCAAATTCCATTTCATGAGTAACAATAACCATTGTTCTACCCTCTTTAGCAAGGTCAAGAACCACCTGCAATACCTCTCTTACCATTTCAGGATCAAGAGCCGCTGTTATCTCATCAAGAAGAAGCACCTCTGGATGCATGATTAAAGCTCTTGCAATTGCTGTTCTCTGCTTCTGTCCACCAGACAGCTGTCTTGGGAAGTTATCCTTCTTATTCTCAAGTCCTACTCTCTTCAAAAGATTAACTGCCTCTTCCTCAGTCTCTGTTCTTTTTCTCTTCTGTACCACTCCAGGTGCAAGTGTCAGGTTCTGAAGAATTGTCTTATGTGGGAACAGGTCGTAGTTCTGGAAAACCATTCCAAGTTTTTCCCTGCTCTTAATAGTGCTTTTGCTAACAGGGTTAATCACCTCTCCATCCAGAATTACCTTGCCTTCCTGTATCTCCTCTAAGCCATTAAGGCACCTTAAGAATGTACTTTTTCCACATCCTGATGGTCCAATTATTACAATAACCTCGCCAACATTTACTGATAGACTTACGTCTTCGAGTACTACAAGTTCATCAAATCTCTTATATATATTTTCAATCTTAAGCACTTCACTCATATTAAATAGCTCTCTTCTCTAAATACTTTGAAAACTGACTGATTGGCCAACAAGCCAGAAAGTACAGCAGGAATACCGTTGCAAATACACCGAAGGCTGCATTTGGCGAAGCCTTTCTATTGGCCTCAATAATCTGCTGTCCCACCTTTAAAACTTCTACAATTCCAATCATCATAACAAGACTTGTTGTTTTAATCATTCGGGTTATCAGGTTGATTGACAGCGGTATTAATCTTCTGATTGTCTGCGGAATAATAACATATATATATGTCTGAATCTTAGTAAGGCCAAGAGCCGCACTGCTTTCATACTGAATCACTGGGATGCTTATCAGTGAGCCTCTTACCAGATCTGCCATCTCTGCAGTTCCCCAGAAGGAAAATACAATTATTGATGCAGTCTCTGCTGTAAGGTTAATTCCAAGGCTCTTGGTCGCGCCAAAATAGACTATGAACAGAAGTACCATCTGCGGCATTATTCTTACTATCTCCAGATATATTCTTGTAATTGCTTTAATTATCGGGTTCTTTATAGTCATCAGCATTCCAACAACTATTCCAAGCACAATACTTATCACAACCGAAATAATACTGATTCGAAGCGCAATACCAAGGCCCTCCAGTAGTCTTATGAAGTTACTTCCCTTAAAGAGAACGTCAAATCCTAATCTCTCAATCATAATTAATCACCAAACTGTGCAAATCTTACTTTCTTTTCTATGAATGACCCAAGGTAGGATACCGGGAGTAGCATTACAATATAGAAAACAACCAGTAAAAACAGGCACTCTGTCGTGTTGTAATATAGTCCAATCAAATCCTTAGCTGTAAACATCAGATCCATCAAGCTTATTGCCGAAAATACGCTTGTCTCTTTAAGCAGGAATATTACATTGGCAAGTACTGCCGGAACACTAATAGAAAAAGCCTGTGGCAATATAATGCACCTAAAAATCTGTCCCTTGCTAAAGCCTAACGACTGTGCACTCTCTGTCTGAGAGACTGGTACGGCTTCAAGTCCGCTTCTAAATGCCTCTGTCATATAGCTTCCGCCAAGTAAGCCCAGACCCACTGCGCCACAGGTCTCAACTGATATAACAATGCCCAGCTTGGGGAGTCCGAAGTAGATAAAGAATAACTGAACTAGCAGGGGTGTATTTCTAAAGAGCTCCACATAGACCTTTACTATTATGGAGAGCACCGGAATGTTGAAGTGCAGAATGAAGGCTCCAAGAATTCCTATGGACAAAGCAATCAGAATACCAATCCATCCTATTTTAATTGTCAAGAAAAATGCCTCTGTATATAAAGGCAGATAACTACTTATTACCTCAAAGTTCATTTTGCTAACGCTTTCTATGGTCAAGGGCACTGGCGATTCTGCTACCTATATTCTGTATAATCTGGAAGATTACGATAAGTAAAATTACTGTTACTACCATGATGTCTGTCTGCCACCTGTAGTAACCATATCTAACAGCGATATCTCCAAGTCCGCCGCCGCCAACTGTACCAGACATTGCTGAATAGCCAAGTAAAAGTCCAGTTGTAATTGTAACACCCGTAAGAAGTGATGTCTTGCCTTCTACCAATAATACTTTAGTAATTATCTGGAAGTTATTAGCTCCCATAGCCTTGGCTGCTTCAATTACTCCTGCATCAACCTCATTTAAGGACGACTCTACCACTCTTGCAATATATGGAGCAGCACATATTACCAGTGGAACAATGGTAGCTGTTGATCCATAGCTTTTACCAACGATTAGTCTTGTAAAGGGAATTAACAGAATAAGTAATATTAAAAAAGGAACGCTTCTTATAATATTGCAGATAAAATCAAGTATTCTATAGATAATCTTATTGGGCTTAAGTCCCTCATCTCTTGTTACATTAAGTACGATTCCCAAAGGCAATCCTAAGACATAACCTATAAATGTAGATACAAGTGTCATGTACAAAGTATCTCTAATTCCTTCAAGAATCATTGCAATTACTTTCTCATCAAACACCTTCATTTACCTCCGTTACAATCAATCCTCTATCCTTAAGATAATCGATTATTTCTTCCTGAATCTTCTCATCCTCCGGTAGGCCAAGAATCATTTCGCCAATTGCTTTTCCACCAATATTCCTTGTATCTGCCTTGAGAATATTAATTGGTGCATTGGCTCTTAGTATTACATTGGAGATTACTGGCTCGTATGCCGAGTTCTCCGTGAAAACTATTCTAATATTCCTGCCTGATTCCAGTTCTGCTACAGGCGAATAGCGAATAAGCTTGCCTGATATTAATTCCCTGGCTGCATCAGACTTGGGACTTGCAAATACCTTCTCAACCTCACCCTCTTCAACCAGATGTCCATTGTCAATTATTGCTACCTTACTACATATATCTGTAACCACTGACATCTGATGGGTAATTACAACTATTGTTATTCCAAGCTTTTCATTTATTTCTTTTAAAAGTGATAATATTGAGTCCGTAGTCTGCGGATCAAGAGCGCTTGTTGCTTCATCACAAAGAAGAATCTTAGGATTAGTTGCAAGAGCTCTGGCAATTGCAACTCTCTGCTTCTGTCCTCCGGATAACTGTGATGGATAAGCTTTTTCTTTCTCTTCTAGGTTAACAGTTTTTAACAGTTCCCTTGCACGCTCTCTTGCAGCATGCTTTTTTGTTCCAGTTATCTCCAAGGGGAAACAAATATTATCAAGAACCGTCTTCTGTTCAAGAAGATTAAAGCCCTGGAATATCATTCCAATCTCGCTTCTTTTCTTCCTAAGTTCTTTCTCGCTTAGTTCGCCCAGGTTTATACCATCAATAAGAACTTCTCCTTCAGTAGGTTTCTCAAGGTAGTTGATTGTTCTGACCAGTGTGCTCTTTCCAGCTCCCGACATTCCTATTATTCCGTAGATATCTCCTTTTTCAATTGTAAGGTTCACATTAGTTAAGGCATTAATCACATCCCCATTCACTTGGAATTTCTTGGTTAGCCTCTTAATCTCAATCTCACTCATTTTTCTGCTCCATTAAAAGAATTAGGAGGGCCCGTAAGCCCTCCTGTTAATTGACTATTTTTCGAAGAATATTACTGCACCATCATAAGTATCTTCAATAAACTTCTTAATTGCATCAGATCTAAGTACTGTTACCAGCGCCTGAATCTTAGGAGTATTCTCATTTCCTTCATATACACCAACGATATTAACGTAAGTCTTAGCAGCTACTGAATCGCTTGCCTCATATGCGATTGAATCCTTACCAACTGAATATCCAGCCTCAAGTGCGTAGTTACCGTTTAATACTACGAATGCTGTCTCATCTACAACTCTGGCAACCTGTGCTGCTTCAAGCTCAACGAACTCAATATCATATGGGTTCTCTACGATATCATTAACTGTTGCTGTAAGTCCTGCACCGTCCTTTAACTTGATAATTCCATTATCCTGAAGAAGTAAGAGTGCTCTTGCTTCATTTGTTGTATCGTTTGGTACTGCAATCGCATCGCCCTTAGCGATATCATCTAAGCTCTTCTTTGTTCCAGGATAAATTCCGAATGGCTCGTAGTGAATATCACCTGCATCAACAATGTGTGTTCCCTGCTCCTCATTGAAGCTGTTAAGGTATGGTACATGCTCCATGTAGTTGGCATCAAACTCACCAGATTCAACAACTAAGTTAGGCTGTACATAATCTTCAAACTCAACAATATCAAGCTCATATCCATAGTCCTTAAGGATCTCTGCTGCCTTGGCAAGAATCTCTGCATGTGGTACTGGTGATGCTGCAATCTTAATTGTCTCACCATTTCCCTGTGGGATATCCAAGTCACCTGATGAAGCTGAAGCTGCAGCAACCTTACCGCCCTCAACTACAAGTGTATCCTCGTAATCTGCGCCATATGTATCAAGTAGTGTTGCTTCATAGTCTGCATGGAAGAAGTTCTCTGCACCGAGTGCTTCAATCTCTGTATTAATCCAGTCAAGGAGTGTGTCATTGCCCTTTGATACTGCCGGAGCGATTGTATCCTGATCACCAAGTGAAGGAATTCCAACTACGTATCCTGCGTTCTCAAGTGCGTATGCAATTACCTCTGTGTTATCGTTTGCCCATGCAACACCTGTACCATTCTCAAAAGAAGTCTTAGCTGTAGCATATGTATCAAACTTCTGAAGCTTGATATCTGGGTAGTTCTTTTCGAGGTATGTCTCAGCTGTTGTACCTGAGATTACTATTACCTGATCATCAGCACCGATCTGGTCAAGGCTTTCAATTACGTTATCCTCGTGAGAAACAACACCAAGTGCAACATTCATATAAGGAAGGGCGAAGTCAACCTTCTGTGCTCTCTCTTCTGTTACTGTGAAGTTAGCTAATACGATGTCAACCTTACCTGTCTCAAGATACTCAACACGGCTTGCTGCTTCTGTTGATACGTAATTAATCTTAACTCCTAAGTCCTGTCCTAATCTCTCTGCGAAGTATACGTCATATCCCTTATACTCACCATTCTCATCTACATAACCGAATGGGTTCTTATCTGAGAATACTCCGATGTTAACCTCTCCACTTGCCTTAATCTCGTCAAGTGTTCTGTAAATCTTGCTTTCCGAAGCTGCTGCTGTATCTCCAGCTGGTGCTGCTTCGCTGCTTCCGCAGCCTGTAAGTACTCCTGCAACAAATGTTGTTGCCAAAGCAATTGTTAGTAGTTTCTTTAAAAAGTTCTTTTTCATCTTTCTGTCCTCATTTCTTAATATTTTTCTTTGTGTGTGGTGTGTGTCTGTGTTAGCTAATTAGCAACACATTCGAAATTCAATACTAGAAATGATCTGACATCGTCCAACTGCTCTTTTTCCAACTCTAAGTTTCATAATATTTCCTCCTCGCTATTCCTACTGTTCTAGTAGGTTTTGCTGATGAAGTTATATTATCACTCTCTTTTTCAGTTGCATACTATGTAAAAACGAAGGCTAGCTATAAGTTCTACCTATAGCCAGCCTTTTATTACATTATTATTTCAAGCACTATTGGGGTATGATCCTGGCGCTCGCCCGAATCAAGCATCTCTGATTTCTTTATAGCATCCGCTATTCTCTCACTTACGATAAAGTAGTCAATTCTCCATCCCGAATTATTAATCTTGCTTGTCTTAATTCTCTGTGCCCACCACGAATATACCTTTTCTACATCACCATGAAGGTATCTAAAGGTATCAACAAAACCCTTGGATAAGAGATTGGTAAAGCCCGTTCTCTCTTCATCAGTGAATCCAGCTGACATGTGGTTACTATCCGGATTTGCCAGGTCTATCTCCTTGTGGGCAACATTAAAGTCGCCACAGGCTATAACTGGCTTGGACTCGTCAAGCTTAGCAAGATAATCCGCATATAATTCATCCCACTTCTGCCTGTCGGCAAGTCTCTTTAGTCCGTCTCCCGCATTAGGAGTGTAGACATTCACAAAATAGAAATTATCGAATTCGACAGTCAGCAGGCGGCCTTCCAAATCCATGGTATCTGGTGCACCAATCTTAGGCGCATCCATTTTTCCACTAAGATTCTTCTTATATAAAATCATTGTTCCCGCATAAGATTTCTTAGCAGGTGGTTCAGAGCTCACATACTCAATCTTATAATCCGGGAAATATGTCTTAAGGGCGCTCTCAACCTTGTCAGGCATCCCTGTACAAGGCAGCTTGGTCTCCTGTATGGCAATGATATCAGCATTCTCATTCTTGATGGTGTCAAGCACCGCTCTGGACAACTTAGCTCTGTCCGAGTCAGAAGTCAGTGCTGCATTAAGTGAATCAATGTTCCATGATATTAGTTTCATATTTATTTCCTCGACTCAGTTAATTATTGGGATAAAATATATAATTCCATCTCAATTATTCCAAATCTTTTTCTCATGGTCAATCCTTTACTGTTCTGGAATTTCCATATGCTTAATTAGCTTCAGATATGAATTCGATAATAGCATGGTTCATATCAATCCTTGTAATTTCCTCTTCTGGCCAAGAATGTCTTCCCCCTGGAACAAATAGATTCCATACCTTCTTACCATTAGAGTCTTCATACTTAGTTAATGTAGCGTTCCTACCTACCTCTATTTCATCCGATTTTTTGAGATTATTAACCGTAATGTAGTAATCCATCACATCCTCAATTGCAGGTGCCTTAGCATACTTGTTACTTCCATTCTGTATCTGTGGAATCACATCATCCTTCTCACCTGTTACCTGGAATACGCCTGCTGTCTTAGTATTAGCTTTGTTTTCCCATACACTCTCAGGCATCATTCCTGCCACACATACTACCGCATTAAATGTATCATTTGCTTCCAAGGCAAGCCTATGGCACATAAATGCGCCATTACTGTATCCCACCGCATATACCCTTGAAGAGTCCAAGTCATATGTCTTACACAGGAACTTCACAAGCTCTACTAAGAAACCAACATCATCATTGGTTGATATACCTATGCCAGAATTCCATCCTGTTGCAGAAGTTGCATCTTCTTGATTAGGTGCACCTGTAACATAGACTACCGCAATTCCATTCTCATTAGCCTCATTCTCAAAATGTACGGTACTTCGAAATGACTCTGCATCGTTAGCGTAACCGTGTAGCATTAATACTAATGGCGCTTTGGCACTTACTTCTGGAAGATCCACAATAAAATTATGCTTAACTCCTTCATATGAAACAGAATATTTTCCATCACCTTCATCTGTAACATCCGTAAGCTTAGAGGAAGCACTACCGCACCCCATTATAAAAATTGAAAAAAGCACGCACGCAATGATACCTGTAAAAATCTTTTTGTGTATATAATTAATCCTCGTCATTCCCATATTCATTCTCCCCAACATTTTCAACTCTTTAGCCAATGCTATCTCATCTTCCTTTTGATCATCAAGCTTATTAACCCTGAAGCTACAATTCCCCCTCTAACAACATCATAATTGTGTTTCCTTGTTCTCACAATGTATTTGAATTGAAAAAAGCTAGTTGCTAAAATTTTTGAAAAAAATTGGTATCCAAAAATGTATCACATCAAAACAAGCGTGCTACCTTTTTATTCTATTATTTCTTGCCTCCCCTTTAGCAATGATATTAACATCCAGATTATAGAACTCGATATTTTGTGTTACTTCTCTCGATCCCTCGGTTTGAATTGTTGCAAAATTTGCAACAACTGAATTTTTCTCCAATTCGCCTTCATCAAACACATTTTTAATATGCCTCGAGACTGTAGATTTATCTCTCTGAAATAACTCTGCCATCTGATTCAGCGAAAGCTAGACAGTGTCTTGCTCAAACTTCGTCTCGATTTTTGTTAATCCATCTTCAGTCTGGTAGATAATAATTTCTCCTAGATTTTCACACATACTATTATTCCCCCCTTTCCTTCACCAGTTCCTCGTACTTCAACTGATACGCAATTAGCCTTGGTATATATTCGGGAGGATTACGCCTTGCTGCTTCCCAATCTTCTAAAGTTCTGACTGGTATTCCTGTATGCTCCGAAAACTCTTTTCTAGTCATATTAATGCTTTCCCGTAATTCTTTTATTTTTGTCGCTGTATCCATGCTTTTACCTCGCAATGCGTTTTGTTTATAATATCACATCGTCAACTATCACGCAATGCGTTCTATTGATTAATATAGCTCACCGCTTTTAAATCCGCTACCGCAGTCTAACAAATAAACATTTTCTTTTTCGTTTCTCCAAATAGAATTTTTATATTCATCTAGATATGTATGGTTACCGGTTTTCCATCTCAAACAAGTAGAAATACATAAAAATAACTCCCAATAAATATAATTGAAAGTTATTTTGAAACACTACGTAAAAGAATCCTTTTACGAATGCATCATATAAAGCAATATCATCAGCATTGCTTTTCCTTCAGATACAAACTCATTAACTGTTTCCGCAAAAATCATGCCAATCTTCGTTGCATATTACTTGATGTCCTATTATGATAGATTAAATTACAATTGTACAATTTCAGTGCAATCCAACTGACGGATTAATCAAAAATTTAATCTCTTATTCCAGAAACCACTTCAACGCCAAACAAGAAATATGTGTAACGAGTCACGCCTGGAAATTCTGACTCAGAAGGATTTTCTGCTACTTCAAATGAATATCCTAATCCTTGATAATGCTTATGATCAAAATTTGACCTGCTAAAAATAATGTTCCATCAATCTCTCTACTCTAAAGCGTCTCTAATATATTATATTCCTTAGGTTTTGTTACTTAGCCAAGCTGGTCAGAAGTTTCCCTAAATTCCTCTTCTGAAAATGGAAGTTCATCTCGCTCAATTAATTCACAATCATTGAGATCTATTTCTATTGCCTCCTCTTCAGTATGAGGGAACTCAATATGAAGAAGAATATCCCCTGAATCTGACAACTTCCCTGCTATTACATGCATTCTTTTTAAGACATTCTCACCATCCACATTCATATATATAGCCCCCAGGATAGTGGTAGAAAATTCTGTTTCATCTACTTTAGCAATATTGTTACCTGGTTGTGTGGCAAAAAACTCAATTGTATCGCGAAGTCTAAAATATACATCTCCATTTTCAGTGGTCATCTTCCATGATGTTCCTCCGAACTTTTTGTACTTAGCCTCCCACTTCTTACAAGTTGCTCCTACCATTTCCCAATTTCCAGATGCAGCTTCTCTGGCCATTAATATTTCTCGGGTTACACTTTGTGGCATCACACCAAAATTATCAGAAAAAGCTACCTTTACATTTATCTTGTCTATTACATCATATTTCCCCTCTGAACTATTTGTATCATCAGTCTTAGAAACAGAATGAGTGCTAAATTCAATGGACTCATAATTGTCCTTCAATATACACGCATATACTTCGTCAAGATTTGCCTGAACATTATATTCCTCATAGGTTCCAAGCACATTACACTTTTCATTGATACTGTATGCCTTGCCATTGTTTACAAGCTGTATATCTATCGGTTCTATAGTCTGCTCAGCCAAGACGTTTTCTTCAACCACCGCAGTTCCATTAGGTGCTGTCCCTGCTACCTCAGAGCCTACGCCACAACCAACCATATGAACAGATGCCATTATTACTCCGACTGCAATAAATAACTTACTATTTTTTCTCATAAAAATAACCCTCTTTCCTATTCAGTAAAATGCGATATCATTTACTTCTAAAAGAAGGTTATCATTATATTCATTCCTGTTATAAGAATAATATGCACTAATAATAGTACTATTTGCACAACAGTTCTACATACTGCTTTCTCTGTATTTTGAAGGTGTTACTCCTGTATGCTTCTTAAACACCTTAATAAAGTAATTAGGATCTGGATACCCTACTCGGTCTGATATTTCAGCTATCTGAAGTTCTGTATCAGCCAACATAGTCTGTGCTAGACCTATTCTCATTTTTTCAAGATAATTTAAGCAGGTCATAGATGTCTCTTTGATAAATATCTGGTTAAGAAGATTTCTGTTAGTCGAATACTCTTTTACAATATCCTCCAGACTCACTTTTTCACTTATGTGCTCACTTAGATATTGCATTATCTCTCCAACCATATCACTGGCAGATTTTTCCTGAATATTAACAATATCGCTGGCAGAGCGCAGATACCTAATGTAATAAAGCAATTCCATAAGATATGATCTGCTTCTGCAAGGCCAGAAACCATCTGCCTGTTCAGTCAGCTCATTGCCAATGTTCATAGCGAGCTTCGATACCTTTATATGTGCTGATGGCTTTAATGCAATCACCTTGCCTTTGATATCCTGCTGCTTAACAAATTCATTAATAAGTAGATAATCCTGGAAAATGGTACGTCCAACTTCTTTTTCAAACTCACCACTTGCGATTCTTTCCTTTGTGAATTCATCCCTTACTTCAGTTCCCTTAAAATATACAACAGTAATGTCAATGTCTTTCACATCTGTAAATGAGATTGTTTCATCGCTAAGCATCATAATTGAAGGAGCAACCACGACTTTTTTTGCCTTGTCGATATTAACAGTCATACTCCCTTTATTAATAATCAAAAGCTTGTACATCTCATTTTCTAAAACAAACCTTGATGTATTATCAATTTGATCAACGTATACGTAAACAACTCTGTCCCAATCAGGATCTGTACTTCTGGTTAATAATTCCATATTAATCCTCACTTAGTTGTATTCATTCTTGTTCTTGAAACCTTGTAACCCATTACTACTATCCAGACATACCCATTCATCTCTTCCATCAAAAAACCGGTCCATATCTCCCTTTGCATATCCATCAACCTGCTCAGAATTATATTTCACTACTCTTCACTTTTTGAGTATGCGCCGAGTAAATTACAATCTAAAACACCTCGTAATATTACTAATGGCCGCGAAATCATCATATATCATTTCGCGGCCACTAATATCACTTAAATAAATCGTCTAAGATAATAATATTATCAAAATCGCCACTATATTCATTATATTTAAGACCTACAGTAGTAATTAATGTCTTATGAATCATCATTTTTGGAGAAAGTTCTCTCGCCAGTAATTCTTCACGATTCACAAGTACCTTGTGATAGTCCTTATCTACAGAAAATTCATTACTGTAAAACTTCATTTCACACATATTTACAATGTTATCTTTTCTTTCTATGATAAGGTCAATTTGTGTTCCGTCAGTATCATCCG
>DCIU01000010.1:7469-10058 GCA_002317245.1 Lachnospiraceae bacterium UBA1718 | reverse complement strand
CCTACATTAGGTCGTCCAATAATACTTACGAATCCTGCTCTGGTCTGGCCTCCGCCGCCATATAAATCAAGCTTCTCAATATCCATTATTCATTCCCCTCATCTGGCTTAATAGCTGTCTCAGTTGCAGTCACTTTTCCCTTATTCTTCTTAAGGTTCCTGGCCTCCTTCTTGGCTGCCTTCTTAGCCTGTCTGGCCGCAGCCTTCTCAGGATTCTTGCTGCGAATCTTCTTAGTAACTACTACTACAATAGCAATAATGATGCCCCAGAGAATAAAGTATGGAATCTTAATTACGAACCAGATTCCGAATTCCTTAAGGCCAACTCCTATTGATGTAAGGCTGTTAACGAAGCCTTCAGCCATACGTTCAAAGGCGTTCTTCTCAGGCTCAACAGTAACTGTATAATCAATAACCTCATTAATGTTTAGTGTTACGGTACTATAGTCAACCTTGTTATCATATGTACGAATCTGGCTCTCCATGCTGTCAAGCTGATACTTAACATTAGTCAGTCTGTCCTCAATAGCAATAATATCCTCAATGGTCTCAGCCTGCTCCAGGAAGTCCATGAGGCGGTCCTGCTCTTCCTTAAGCATCTTCTTATGGCTCTCAAGATCCACGTAATCAAGGGTAACATCCGTAACGTTCTCGGAACGGTATGTGATATTGGAATTAGCACCTACTGACGCAATGAATTCATCCAGCTTTGTTGCCGGAATACGGGCCACAATTGTAGCATTCTTCTCGGAACGGTATGAGCTGTACTGACTTCCATAATAGCCATTCATGCTCTCAACATATCCGCCAATAGAGACTATCTGATTGCTGATACTGTCAACAAGTGAGTCGAACTGCTTGGTCTCAACAGTAAGGTCAACAGTCTTAATTAATTTGCGGTTACTGGTTGTGGCATTCTCAGTAGTCGTTACGTTTTCAGTGCTTGCACTACCATTTGCGGCTTCTCCGAAGCTTGCGTCTGAATCAAAGGACACAGCCTCTTCAGCCATCTCGCCCTTGTAGCTTACAGCGGCTGGCGCCTCCACGGCATAATCAGCTGTAGCAGCCGAACCACATGCTGTAAGTGCAATGGATAATCCCAGGATTATACCTAATAAACTCTTCTTCATAATTCCTCTTTTCCACCATCTAGAATAATGGTGCTACACTTCCAAATATATCTACAGAATCTCTAATTTTCTCATCGTTACCAACTACACACAGGCACTTGTCATCAAGCACTGCTTCAGCATATGCAGCAAGTCCTCTTATAGTCTCACTTGTTGTAGACAGAAGCTCATCTCTCTCCTGCTGAAGGAAGTCCTCATCTAAGCCTGTCATATATGCACCAAGAGACTTAATAGCCTTGTTAGCCGGATTAAGTGGTGTATCCAGATCACTGATTGCTCCAATAATATACTGGGTCATGGCTCTGTCATCTGCATTGAAATTCTTAATATACTCAGACACACCCTCGTACACCTCAATAGTCTTAGTGAGATTAGGATCCCTGTAGGAAACGAAATAACTGTCACCATTCAGGCCGAAACCGGACATGCAACCATAAGCGCCACCCTTAACACGTATATTATTCCACAGATAATCATATCCCATGATAACCTTAAGTGCTCTGAGACTTCCTGTATATGCGAGGCCAGAATCAATGTAATTACCAGCTCTGCACACGTACTGAACCTGAGAAGCAGATGTGAAGCCTTCATTTTTTACAGTAGCATTAATCTTAAAGCTCTCTTCATTAGACTCCTTATCTGGTAAAAGTGACAGCAACTGAATTGCCTCAGCCTTAAAGGCCTCATACTCCTGCTCACTGCCTGTAAAGTCAAACATTATATTGTTCTTAACAAATATATATGATGCCAGTTCTTCAAGAATTCCGATTAACTGGTCTTTCTTCTCATCATAGTTCTTGGCAACATCATCTGTCAGCCTGTAGGCATCAAGTCCAGATAATACCTCTGATATGGCAGCAGACTCACTAACATAGCTCATGGCTCTGTGAAGAGCTACAAGGTGACCGGATCCAATCATGGATTCCTGATTACGACTAATTAACTCGTCAATTATCTCACGGATTCTGTCAGCACTGTCGTACTTAGTAGTAAATATTATCTCCTTCATAAGTGCAAATACCTTAGGAAGGTCTCCCTCAAGGCACTTGCCCTTCCAATCGAAGGTTAGCTTTCTAGAACTTCTGTCGCCGCGCTTCTCGTAGTGGTTAATAGCTGGTGCGACACCGCCTGTCTCCATGAATATCTTATTATAGAGCTCCTGATATGTGTAATTCTCTGTATCCAGAAGTCCAATTACGCTCTTAAGAATAACAAGGTAAGGGAACAATCTGGCAGGAATATTATCAATTCCGAAGATTACTCTTGCATAATCAATACCATTTGTATGAATTGGATGATACAGAGCTACATTACCCTCAATATCACGAACCTCATTATATAGCTTACTCGCTTCCTTCTTAATATCACTTATCTCCAGAACAGGAATACAGCTAAGAGCCTCAGGTGTATCTTCCTCCTCCTGGTAGGCTATTAATTCTGCTGTATCTGCTACAAGCTTG
>DCIU01000010.1:3822-7343 GCA_002317245.1 Lachnospiraceae bacterium UBA1718 | reverse complement strand
TATTATCAATTAATCCAGTCTTAACCAGATTCTCATAGTATCCACTATCAATCTTAGCACGAAGGGACTTGAAGGTAGCATCCGCCTCAATATGGATAAATGGTGCTTCATCATCATACAACCAGCTATCCAAGGCCTGAAGACCATACATAAGTCCTGGTGGATATGAGCCGAAGTCAGCTTCTCTATATCTGAACTCTAATCCGTTAAGGCCTGCAAGAAGTGTATTGCGGTCGAAACCATTAGCAACTACATCCCCAAGGGTCTTCTCTATAATAGCCATAAATTCATCCTTACGGTCCTCATCCGTAGACTTGGACACGATTGAGAAATATGGCTGCTTAACCCCATTGTCATAATTACTGTATACGTCCTTACCTATACCAGCCTTAAGCAGAGCCTCCTTAAGTACAGCACCCTGGGATGAACACAGGGCATAGTCAATAACCTGCCATGCGATGTACTCCTCTCTGTCAAGGTTGGACTTCATGGCACAATTGTAACTTAGGTATGAGTTCTCGCATAATGGCTCAGACTCAGTAATTGAATACTCTCTCTTAACTGTTACAGCCTGCTCGAAGGCTTCCTGGGTTGGAAGTGCGGAATCAATATTAATTGCATCAAATTTTGCCAGATATTTAGAGTCAATGAAGCCAAGCTTCTCCTCCATGTCCATATCACCATAGAGGTAGATATAAGAATTGGATGGGTGATAATACTGCTTATAGACCTCGATATAGTGCTCATAAGTAAGCTCAGGGATAACCTTAGGGTCTCCGCCTGACTCCTCACTGTATGGTGTATCCGGGAAGAGGGAATTGAATACAGTTCTCTCGAATACATCATCAGGGCTTGAGAAAGCGCCCTTCATCTCACTGTAGACAACACCGTTAATCTTAAGTTCACTGTCGGCGCTGTCAAGCTCGTAATGCCATCCCTCCTGTCTGAAGGTCTTATCAGAATTAAGGATATTAGGATAGAACACGGCATCCAGATAGATATGCATCAGGTTCTGGAAGTCCTTGTCATTACAGCTGGCAACAGGATATACCGTCTTATCAGGGTATGTCATAGCGTTAAGGAAGGTATTAAGACTTCCCTTGGCAAGCTCTATAAAAGGATCCTTAACTGGGAAGTTCTTAGATCCACAGAGTACGGAATGCTCCAGGATGTGCATTACGCCTGTGCTCTCCTTAGGTGGAGTTCTGAATCCAATATAGAAGACCTTGTTGTCGTCATTGTTCTCCATAAGAACCACTCTTGCCCCGGTCTTCTTGTGCTTCAGAATATATCCATCTGTCTCTAATTCTTCAATTCTCTTCTTACTGATAAGTTCGTAAGCTGGAAGGTTGCTAATATTCATTATCTCTTGTCCCTCGTTCCTATACTGTAATGCCCATCATCTTGAGCTTGGATATTCTTACCTCTGTTAAGAATATAGTATCCTTGGCTGCCATTATCTCAGGGTTATCAAGGATCTCATCTATCTCGTATTCATCGATCTTATAGCCTGGTTTACCCTTGCCATGACCATCCTCTGTGAATACATTAAGCATGAATTTGGCCTTAAGCTTCTTATATACCATATAGGCCATGCTCTGTTTATTAATAAAAAAGATATGATTCTCAATTGTTGTATTAGGATCCATACCTGTAATCATATAGTGCATACAGATAGTACGAAGCTTGAAGGGTACATCTTCGTTATCAATAATCTCACTATAGGTCAGTCTGCCACCAAGATATATGTTGGTAATATCCTGTATGACATGCTTGTAATCTAAATTATCCATCTATCTCAATATCCTCAATTCTGGAGCCACTATAACGAATGGCATCCTCTATAGTCTTGCGTGAGAAGCCTGTCTCCTCCTTAAGCTCATCAATTGTGACCTTGCGTCCAAGGGCTTCCGCCAGCTCGGCAGCAGCATCAGCAACCTTATTAACCTTGCTGACAATCTTATTATCACCCTTCTTGGCATCTGTCTCCATACCAATGAACTCTTCCATGGCATTCATTATAATCTGTGTTAGTGCCTGTGGAACTTCCTTGCCGGATTCAAGGGCACCAAGCATAGTAACCCCCATTGTAAGTGCTACATTACCCTCTCCAATAAGGTCCTCAATTGTAACCCCCTGGTCTGTATAGAGCTTGGCAATATCTACCACTACAGGAAGCATAATCTCAATTACTCTCTTCTGGCTCTCATTATGGCCAGCCATTGCAGAGATGTAGTAGGCTTCCTTCTCTCCATCTGTATATTCATTGAGATCCTTAAGCTCTTCAATATACATCTCAAGATAGTTCTTGTCATCCTCTGATAAGGTCTCATCTATATCAATAGCTTCGCCTATACCAATTTTCTTAACCTGCAGATATTCATATACAGGCCCCAGGGTCTCTGGCTTCATACCTATTGAAGCGAAGGTCTCTTCTATCTGTTCCTTAGTTATCATATTGCCCTGTCTCTTGGCAATTGACCTAATCTCCTCTATCTTCTTAGCAAATTCTAATTCCTGATTCATAATAGTCCTTTAATGTACGTGCTCGTGGGTGAATAAGTGGTCCCTTAATGTACGTGCTCGTGGGTGAATAAGTGGTCCTGGCAGTACTCATAGTTGCCATTACATTTACTGCAAAATCTGAACTCAAGCTCTGGATACTCATCTCCAGTACGGCCACAGACTGCACATTTGTGCTTAGTAATCTTAGTTGCTGCAGCTTCCTTAGTCTGTCTGGTGTATTCCATCTTCTGCTTCATCTGCTGTGGTGTACGGCGAATTCCCTTCCTGCTTGTAATGAAGAAGACAAGGAAGTTAAGAAGGGATGAGCCTACTACTACCCATGTAATGATACCGCCCTGGAGGCATTCAAGCAGTAAGAGTACTCCATATACGATACCAAGATACTTAACCTTAATTGGTATTATGAAGAACAGCAGCACTGACATATCAGGCAGAGTCGCAGCATAAGCTAAGAACAATGACATATTAATATAGTAAGTACTGAAGTATATGCCAAAGCCTGTTGGGTTGGTGTAACCTGCAAGAGAAAAAATGCCATAGAGAATAAAGCTTCCAGCTATAGTAAATATAAGTCCCTGCAGGAGGTATACATTAAGCTTAACCGTGCCCCAGATACGCTCCAAAATATTGCCTATGCTGTAATAGAAGTAAAGCATTATCAGCACGAAGAAAATATTGGAGGTTGCTGGTGGGATTACTACCCAGGTCAAAAGTCTCCAGATCTGACCGTGAATAATCTTGCCTGGTTCCAGTGTCATATACTGGATAAAGTCGCTGTTAACAAACTCTATTACATATCCAAATGCGTAACATATAATCAGATAAAGCGTGATATTAGGAATCGCATGTCTGGAAAAAAATCGTTCTATTTTATTAGATAAATTATTCTTCATTAATTAGTCCCTTCTTCTGGTAACATACTTCTTACATTCTACCATAGAATGTCTTCTATCCCTAATAAAAAAACCATAAAATGATACCCGGGGACAGGGACC
>DCIU01000010.1:1724-3789 GCA_002317245.1 Lachnospiraceae bacterium UBA1718 | reverse complement strand
GGGTCCCTGTCCCCGGGTATCATTTAGCCTATATTTATTTATTAAGCATCGGAATAGCAACCTTGCGATTGAAAAAATCAATAAGCGGTCCCATGAAAAATGCTGTTACAATTGTTCCGATTCCTGCAATTGTTGGTACTAATCCCCAGCTGTTGCCAGCCATAAGGAAGAGAATTACGCCAACGATAACACATACAAAATCAGTAGTGATTCGAACATACTTGAACTGCCATACTTTCCAGGTTCCTGAAATAATAAGTGCAACTGCATCATATGTAGATACACCCATATCCGCTGTAAAGTATATGGCAGATGCAAAACACATAATTACAATTCCAATAATAAGACATACTGCTCTGCCTATTAACCCCAAATCAGGAAGTATATATAATAGGAACTTATGAGAATAATCAGCCATATATCCTGTGAAGAACAGATTAATAAATGTTCCTAGGCCAATGAAGTGTCTGTCAAATATAAGAGAGAATAACAAAAGGCATATATTAGCATAAACATATAAGGTACCAAAGCTTATTGGAATTATAGCGTCTAAACCTGCCATAAAAGTCTGGAATGGATCCACACCATATGCTGCTCTCTTAAAGAGTCCAACACTTACTGAGCATACAACAACTCCCAGAATGGTCATCCACACTCTTCTTCCGAACTTAGGAGTGTTAGCTATCTTATCCTTTATTGAATTAATCATGAATATCCTCCAATTGATAAATAATAAAGTCTTATTTTTCCCAGCCTTGTAAGAATATCACATAATAAATTAAAAAACATCAAAATTACTAAAATTTACTAAAATAATTTCATTAAATTATTATTAAATCTGCTTTTCAGGGCTTTCGGATGCTTGATTTTTGATTTTCTCAAGTATAGAATATGGTAGGTCGATGCAATGTTGGAGGTTATTTGACGTGTCGCGTTATGCATTAGGAATAGATATCGGTTCAACAACCGTTAAAATAGCAATACTAGATGAGAACAATACTTTACTGTTCTCTGATTATCAGCGCCATTTTGCAGATATTCAGGGCACTCTTGCCGCTTTATGCAAAAAGGCCTACTCACTATTAGGAAATATATCAGTGCACCCTATGATCACCGGTTCAGGTGGTCTTACTCTCGCTAACCATCTTAATATTCCATTTACTCAGGAAGTAATTGCTGTAGCAGAATCTCTTGAGACCTTTGCGCCTAAGACTGATGTAGCAATTGAGCTTGGTGGTGAAGATGCTAAGATTATTTACTTTGAGAATGGCAGCGTTGAGCAGCGAATGAATGGTATCTGCGCTGGTGGTACTGGTTCCTTCATTGATCAGATGGCTAGTCTTCTGCAGACCGATGCCATGGGTCTTAATGAATATGCCAAGAACTATAATTCACTCTATACCATCGCTGCACGTTGTGGAGTATTTGCCAAGACAGATATACAGCCTCTTATTAATGATGGAGCTACTAAGGAAGACTTATCTGCTTCTATTTTCCAGGCTGTTGTTAATCAGACAATATCTGGTCTTGCCTGCGGTAAGCCTATTCGCGGACATGTAGCCTTCTTAGGTGGTCCACTCCACTTCTTATCAGAATTGAAGTCTGCATTCATCAGAACACTTAAACTAGATGAAGAGCATACAATTGAATTAGATAACTCTCATCTCTTCGCAGCTATGGGCTCAGCTCTTAATGCCAAGGATGACAATCAGATATATATAGAAGAAATGATAACCCGTCTTAGCAATGGAATTAAGATGGAGTTCGAAGTAGAGCGAATGGAGCCACTTTTCTCGGATAAGAATGAGTATGAAGAGTTCTCCAACAGACATGAGAAGGCTCAGGTTGAGAAGGCCGATCTGTCTACATATTCAGGTAATTGTTATCTGGGTATTGATGCCGGTTCGACCACAACCAAGATTGCCCTGATCTCAGAAGATGGCAAGCTGCTCCACAGCTTCTATTCCAACAACAACGGTAGTCCTCTTCAGACTGCCATAGATGCAATTAAGAATATCTATGCTCTTCTTCCAGAAGATGCTCATATAGTTCGTTCATGTTCAAC
>DCIU01000010.1:0-1653 GCA_002317245.1 Lachnospiraceae bacterium UBA1718 | reverse complement strand
ACAGTTGCCCACTACTATGCAGCTGCTTTCTTCGACCCTGATGTAGACTGCATCCTGGATATCGGCGGTCAGGACATGAAGTGCATTAAGATTAAGAAAAAATGCGTCGACTCAGTTCAGCTAAATGAGGCATGTTCCTCAGGCTGCGGGTCGTTTATCGAGACCTTTGCGACTAGCCTCAATCTCTCTGTACAGGAATTTGCTAAGGAAGCATTATTTGCTCCTCATCCAATTGATCTTGGAACCCGCTGTACAGTATTCATGAATAGTAAGGTTAAGCAGGCCCAGAAGGAAGGCGCAAGTGTAGCCGATATCTCTGCCGGTCTTGCTTATTCAGTAATTAAGAACGCATTATTCAAGGTTATTAAGGTGTCTGATGCCTCAGAGCTTGGCGCCAATATCGTAGTTCAGGGCGGTACATTCTATAATGATGCTGTCCTCCGCTCCTTCGAGAAAATTGCCGGCTGTAAAGCTATTAGACCTGATATTGCAGGTATAATGGGTGCCTTCGGTGCTGCTCTTATTGCAAGGGAGAACTACAGTGATGGCTATAAGACAAGCATGCTTACTCTGGCTCAGATTAATGGCCTTAAGTTCGAGACAAGCATGGCTAAGTGCCGTGGCTGTACTAACAGCTGTAGATTAACAATTAATAGATTCACAGGCGGCAGACAGTATATATCTGGTAACAGATGCGAACGAGGTCTGGGCAAGGCTAAGACTAGCAATGACGTGCCTAATCTCTTCGCTTATAAGCTGGACAGACTCTTCTCTTATGAGCCACTAGATCCAGGCAAGGCTGTCAGAGGACGTGTAGGTATTCCAAGAGTCCTCAATATGTATGAGAACTATCCATTCTGGTTCACATTCTTCACTAAGTTGGGATATCAGGTTGTACTCTCTCCAAGCTCTACCCACAAGCTGTACGAGCTGGGAATAGAGTCAATACCAAGTGAGTCAGAGTGTTATCCTGCCAAGCTTGCCCATGGACATATTGCATGGCTGATTAATCAGAAGGTTGATTTCATCTTCTATCCTGCTCTTTTCTACGAGAGAAACGAGTTCAAGGAAGCTGGTAATCACTACAACTGCCCTATTGTTACATCATATTCTGAGAATATTAAGAATAATGTTGAGGATATAACCCGTGGTGATGTAATCCTCCGCAATCCATTCCTGTCCTTCGATAATGAGGAGGCTGTTAAGAGTGGACTAATTTCGGAATTTAAGGATATTCCAGCTGCCGAGATATCTGCGGCAGTAAAGGTTGCCTGGGCAGAACTGACTAGAGCAAGATATGATGTGATGGCTAAGGGTGAGGAGACAATTAAGTACCTTAAAGATACTGGCAAGAAGGGAATTGTCCTTGCTGGACGTCCATATCATCTTGATCCCGAGATCAATCATGGTATCCCTGAGCTTATTACTTCCTATGGATTCGCTGTTCTTACAGAGGATTCTGTATCTCATCTGGCTAATCCTGAGCGACCACTCATCGTTATGGACCAGTGGATGTATCATTCACGTCTCTATGCAGCAGCAAGCTACGTTAAGACCTGTGACAATCTTGATATGATTCAGCTCAATTCCTTCGGTTGCGGCCTTGATGCTGTTACAACTGACCAGGTTAATGATATTCTCTCTGGCTCAGAT
>DCIU01000146.1:6457-9397 GCA_002317245.1 Lachnospiraceae bacterium UBA1718 | reverse complement strand
GCGGCACAGGAATTTCCTAAGAATCCTTCCTTTCCTCTTCTGTCCCCCCCACTGGATGTACAGGCCACATCATACTTGGCCGCATCCGAAAGTATCTCAAGCTTCTCTTCTATTGTCTGATTTAACTGTATCTCGTACATACGTTCGCCCTCTACAACTATTATACGAAAGTATGTTCGATTTTGCAAGTAAAATAAAATGAGCTTCTAACCGAGGACTCCTAACCGAGGTTATTGGCTCATTATCTACCGCAATGTGTATAGTTTTGAGCCCTAAGGAACGTCCTTAGGGCTCATTTTTATTGAGTACTTTACTCCTTCTCTTCCTCTATAGCCAGTTTCACAACCGTTCCTGATAATAAGAACAGTGCAATAAGGTTAGGAATTGCCATAAATCCGTTGAAGGTATCAGCAATATCCCATAGTAATCCAAGTTCCATCGTAGCTCCGACAATTGCCACGAAGGAATATATAACGAGGAAAGGGCGCACTGTCTTACTACCGAATACGAACTCAATACATCTAGAGCCGTACAGGCCCCATCCGATGATGGTCGAGAATGCGAAACAGCACATAGCAACAGCAGTGAAGATTGATACCCAGCTGCCATATGTAGCAGTAAAGCCTGCAATTGTAAGCTCTGCTCCTGCAGCCTTGCCGTATTCCACACCTACTCCACTGCAGAGAATTACCAGGGCTGTAAGTGTACAGATAATTATCGTATCCATGAAGACTTCGAAGATGCCGAACAATCCCTGTCCCTTAGGATAGTCGGTGTCTGCACAGGCATGAGCTATGGACCCAGTACCAAGACCAGCCTCATTGGAGAATATTCCTCTTGATACACCTTTCTTAAGAGCGATGAACATGCTTCCTATGGCTCCGCCTGTGAATGCCCTAGGGTTAAAAGCGCCTGCAACTATGGATGCGAATACGTTAGGTACAGCCTTAATGTTGATGAAGACAACTCCGAAGGCAAGTATTACATATAACAACGCCATAAATGGCACAAGCTTCTCTGTAACCTGGCCAATTCTCTTGATTCCGCCCAAGAGAACCATTGCAACTAAAGCCGCTATAATAATTCCCAGCACAAGATTGAACTTGGCCAGGTTGCCCTGATTAATAACATTATAATTCAGAAGTGCTGTGTTGATGGAGGTTACAATTGTATTAACCTGTGTAGCATTACCTGTACCGAATACTGTGAGCACTCCAAAAAGCGCATATAAGGTAGCCAGCCATCCCCACTTCCTGCCAAGACCATTCTTAATATAGTACATTGGTCCGCCTACATGCTCTCCATTCTCGTTTGTCTCTCTATAATGAACAGCCAGGGTTACTTCTGCGAACTTGGTACACATTCCGAGGAAAGCCGAACACCACATCCAGAAGACTGCTCCTGGTCCTCCAATGGCTACTGCTCCTGCAACACCTGCTATATTGCCAGTTCCCACCGTGCCAGCAAGAGCTGTACACACTGCCTGGAATGGGCTCATAGTGCCCTCTTTTGTAGTGGATTTGTCGAAGAGCTTACCTATAGTATTACGCATTGACGCGCCGAATTCCCTTATCTGAATACAGCGAGTCCTGATAGTAAGCAACAATCCTACGCCAATGATACAAATCATTGCTGGGACACCCCAAATAAACCCGTTCACCGCCGAGTTAATATTTTCTACTGTCTCTAACATATTTATTCCTTCCTGCATATGAATATTGTATACAATCCTATTTTACCATATTAATAGGCTTTACTTATACCCAATAATAGATTAATGTAATTAAGGAAAAAATAGGTGCGACTAACGTCCCTAAATAAATAGTAAAGAAAGGTATCCTAATGAGATTATTATTTGAATTATACTGGACCTTTTTCAAGATTGGAGGCTTAACCTTCGGCGGTGGTCTTACCATGCTTCCAATGCTTGAATACGAGCTTGTCGAGAAAAGACACTGGGTTGAATCAGATGAGATTCTTGATTATTACGCAATTGGTCAGTGCACTCCAGGTATCATTGCAGTCAATACGGCCACTTTTGTCGGACATAAGAAGAAGGGAATTGCCGGCGGCATCTTCGCCACTCTGGGTATGATCTCCCCTTCTATCATCATTATTACAGTTGTTGCAGCATTTCTTAAGAACTACATGGATAATGTGTGGTTCCAGCACGCCATGATGGGTGTTAGAGGAATCGTGTGTGCTCTTATGATGAATACAGTTATTAATCTAGCTAAGAAGAGCCTTATCAATATTCCATCTTGTATCATTGCATGTGTGGCATTGCTACTGGCCCTATTAACAAGCTTCCCAACAGTTGGAATTGTTATCTTAGCTGGTATTGCCGGACTTCTCCTTGATAAGTTTGGCACTAAGAAGGAAGGAGGTGCTGACAATGACAAGTAACATTAGTCTCCTCCTTACAGTATTTTGGGAATTCTTCAAGATTGGTCTCTTCGCGGTAGGCGGCGGTCCTGCTACTATTCCATTCCTCATGGAGCTGACCAAGAATTATGACTGGTTCACAGCAAGAGAACTTACAGATATGATTGCGGTAAGTGAATCCACTCCAGGTCCTATCGGCATCAATATGGCAACTTATGTTGGCTTCGAGACTCTTGGAACCTTCGGTGGTATCATCTCAACAATCGGTCTTGTGGTACCAAGTATTATCGTTATTACTATTATTGCTACATTCTTCCACAAGATGAATCAGAACCCTAAGGTTCAGGCAGTATTCTCTGGAATCAGGCCTGCTGTTACTGGTATTATTGCTTCGGCAGTATTTACCATCTGTCAGGTATCACTATTCACTACATCAGAGACCGGCGTCATTAATGCTGAATGGAAGCCAATTATATTAAGTCTTGTAGTATTAGGTCTTCTTCAGATCAAGAAGCTAAAGAAGATGCATCCATTCTTCTGGTTCGTCTTCGGAGC
>DCIU01000146.1:3239-6385 GCA_002317245.1 Lachnospiraceae bacterium UBA1718 | reverse complement strand
TGTGACCCTCTAACCCCGTCCCCCAGGTTCATTCACTATCGCAACTTATATCTACTTCAATTCTTCCGCAAGTCTGTCGATGGAAGCTACCGTATCGTCAGTCATAGCCGACTTGATAGTTACAACCTCTTCGCAGATTGTAAGCTCCTTGCTCTTCTCGAACATACCCTTGATTACTCTAGCTGCTGCCGGTGCCCAGGTACCATTCTCGATGATACCAATCTTGCGCTTCTGGTAGCCTCTCTCAAGAAGGTCATTAACGAAGGTCTTCATGAATGGGAAAATATCATTGTTATATGTTGTAGAAGCCAGGACTAATCTGTCATGTCTGAATGCGTCCTCAACACACTCTGCCATATCTTCTCTTGCAAGATCTGCGATAACTACTCTCTCTACGCCCTTTTCTTCGAGCTTAGCCTTAAGAAGCTCTGCTGCCTTCTTAGTATTGCCATATACAGATACGTATGCAATGAATACGCCCTCAGTCTCTGGCTCATATGATGACCATGTATTGTACTTATCAATATAGTAACCAAGATCCTCAGTAAGCACTGGTCCATGAAGTGGGCAGATAATCTGAATATCAAGATCTGCAGCTTTCTTAAGAAGCATCTGCACCTGCATACCATACTTACCAACAATACCGAAGTAGTATCTTCTTGCCTCACATGCCCAGTCTTCGTCTGCATCAAGTGCACCGAACTTGCCGAAGCCATCAGCTGAGAAGAGAATCTTGTCTGTGCTGTCGTATGTCACCATTACCTCTGGCCAGTGAACCATTGGAGCGAAGACAAATGTAAGCTCATGCTTACCAAGAGAGAGAACTTCCTTATCAGTAACCACCTGCTTCTTAACTTCATCACCAATCTGATAGAACTGGTTCATCATACCAAAAGTCTTGGCATTACCAACCACTGTTGCCTCAGGGTACTTCTCTATAAAGAGCTTGATGTTAGCAGAATGATCTGGCTCCATATGCTGAACAACCAGGTAGTCAGGAGTACGTCCCTCAGTCACTGCCTCAATGTTCTTAATCCACTCCTCGCCGAATCTGGCGTCAACGGAATCCATAACTGCAATCTTCTCATCCATAATTACATAGGAATTGTATGCCATTCCATTTGGTACAATATACTGTCCCTCAAACAGATCCACATCATGGTCATTAACGCCTACATATTTAACATCATTAGTAATAATCATCACTCTCTCCAATCTACATCATCGATATTGTAATCTTAAGTCCCTCTTCAAGCTCTGTATATCGCTCTATTAACTCAAGACCCTTCGATCCATTATAACAGTTAGACTCCGCCTTTGTCATCGGAAATGGTAAGGGAATCTGCCTCTCATTCACCACATCTATGGTAACCGGCACCCTTTCGAAGTCCTGGCCCGCTGCCTCCTGCAATGCATCCGCATAGGAATCATAGGTAATCATCTTAGGGTTCGCCACATTAAATGCCTGATTATAAGCCTTCTCATTGCCTGTAGCCGCAGCTATTGCATCGGCCACATCCTTCACATACACGAACTGGAACTCTCCAGTGGCATCCACAGGATGAATTATCTGATTAGCCTGCCTTATCCACCCTATGTACAGGCTCTCTCTTGGCGCATAATTGCCAGGTCCATATATGAAGGCAGGTCTTATTACAGTATATGCAAAAGATTCTGCCACTGACACATTCTTAATCTCTTCTTCCAGAGCAACCTTACCGGTTATATAGGCTCCGGCTTCGCCTCCGAAGTCTCTATCCTCAAGAGGTGCTGTCTCATCAAGACATTGGCCAAGCCCTCTCTTATATACATCAACAGTACTAACGAATATATACTGCTTAATGCCAGTAAGGACATTGGCTACAGACTCTATATCTCCCCTGGAATAGGCACAGAAGTCAACCACCACATCGAACTGACAATCAGCTAGCTTCTGTAGGTCTGCTTCATTGTGTCTGTCACCCTTAATCTCGGTCAATTTTTCCATATTAAAGGGTACATTACCACGGTTGAAGACTGTGATATCGGCCCCATTCATCATCGTATATACGTAATATTTGCCCAGGAAGTAGCTTCCTCCAATTACAAGAACCTTCATATGTATCTCCACACAAAATAAGGGAAATAGAAACCTATTTCCCTTACAATAATTATTAAATTTTATACGTGGTTAGGATCAACCTTCATGAACATATCCTTAGTAATACCACAGATTGGGCATGTCCAATCATCTGGAATTGCCTCGAATGGTGTACCTGGTGCGATACCATGCTCTGGATCACCCTTCTCTGGATCATATGTGTAGCCACATGGGTTGCAGAAATACTTATCCATATTGTTTCCCTCCTATTATGTAATATATGCTAATAAATATTAACCAAAGTATCTGTCAAGGAGACCCTTAAGAGCCTTACCGTGTCTAGCCTCGTCTCTAGCCATCTCATGAACTGTATCATGGATTGCATCTAAGTTGTTCTTCTTAGCGCACTTAGCAAGGTCGAACTTACCAGCTGTTGCACCGAACTCGCAGTCAACTCTCCAAGCAAGGTTATCCTTAGTTGTAGCCTTCATGTTAGGCTCAAGGTCCTCACCAAGTAACTCAGCGAACTTAGCTGCATGCTCTGCCTCTTCGTAAGCAGCCTTCTCCCAGTAGAGACCGATCTCTGGATATCCCTCTCTGTGAGCGATTCTAGCCATGCAAAGGTACATACCAACTTCTGAGCACTCGCCCTGGAAATTAGCCATTAACTGCTCGAAGATATACTTCTTATCTTCTGCTGAAATATCATCATTGTTCTTAACTGTCTTAGCGTAGATACCGTACTCATGCTCTGCTGCGAGTGTAAGCTCACCCTCAACTAACTTGAACTTATCAGCGCCTACATGACATACTGGACACTCTGCTGGTGCAGCATCACCTTCATGAACATAACCACATACTGAACATACATACTTTGCCATTATTACTTCCTCCTAATTAATTTCTTTTGCTAAACTGAAAACCAACAAATTCTTGTGATTTTCCTATGCAATAATAATAGTTTATTTTAGTTTCACAGGCAAGAAAATTATTGTATTTTTGTAGGAACAAAATGATGAACCTGGGGGACGGGATGATATGGGGGGACGGGGATGAACCTGGGGGA
>DCIU01000146.1:2332-3190 GCA_002317245.1 Lachnospiraceae bacterium UBA1718 | reverse complement strand
CCCCGTCCCCCAGGTTCATTCCACTTATGCCATTGTAATTACTAATTCATGTACCTCTTCGGCACTAAGGCTATCCTGAGTAGCCATATCAAGGCGTGGAAGATTGTCAATTATTGGTTGGTCTTCGCCATCAAGGCTTGCCTGGCTAATTCTATAGTCCCCATAGCCCTTGCGGCCATCATTGACTAGTACAATTCTGTATCTCTTACCACGGAAGTTAAGCGTAATCTCACATCTGCCTTCTTCATCATACTGGTCAGCTGTAAGCTTAGGTTCCACAATAAGGTCACCATATGAGCCTCTTACACCGAACATCTGATTAATAACTGTTAACATATACCAGCTTGCAGCGCCTGTAAGATAATGATAGAGTCCTCTTCCTCTTCTTCCGAAATACTCTGGAATACCAGGATAAATTCTACTGTTCTCGAAGTCCATTGAGTGCTCGTAAAGTGTCATAAGGGCCTTGCTTCCCTCATTTACGAAGCCACGGCTGTACAGTGCATTGGCATACATTACTGCCATATGTGAGAATACCGCACCATTCTCCTTCTCGCCGAAGGCGAATCCGAACATTCTGCCCATATTGAGCTTGACTTCATCGAAGTCAGTATTAAGTCTGTAACCGCCACAGTCCTTATCGTAGAGCAGTTCATCTGCACTCTTAGTAATTGAAGCTACCTGAGCATCTGTTGCTGTACCACCCATTACGGCGAATACCTGGCTGGTTAACATCATGTTCTTCTTATTATTCTCTATTTTCTCAAGAGCTTTACCATCATTATCATAGTAGCCATTGAACCAGCCCTTGTCGCCATCAGCTATCCACTCATTGTCTCTGATATGCTCCTGAATCCA
>DCIU01000146.1:0-2269 GCA_002317245.1 Lachnospiraceae bacterium UBA1718 | reverse complement strand
CACCAGTTACGAAGTGGCGGCATTCATCCATATACTTGTAAAGCAGGTTATTCTTGCCATCGATGCTCTCATACAGGGCCTTATCGTCAGTAAGAAGCATCTGTAATGATTCAAGAATCTCGTATTCTCTGTCGCCTCGCTTTTCCAGAATATCAGCAAGATTAAGAAGGTTCATTGCATATCCATTGGTAAAGGCTACGCTTTCTCCTCGCTTGCCTGCCATATCCAGGGCATCATTCCAGTCAGCATCTCTCAGTCTCATATGATTATGCTCACCTGCTTCCCAGAATGCACAAAGATTCTGAACAAGAAGGTGCTCAAGGATAGTTCCCTTATATGCCTTATTATCTGCAGTCATCTGGAGAGTACCATCTATCTTCTCTAAGTCTCTCTCCAAGCCTCTCATAATCTGGGCATCCTTGAAGTAAGCAGTCTCAACATCCAGAATGTCCATATCTCCTGTCTGATCAATGTAGAGCTTGGTAGTAACTAATGGCCAAAGACCATGATCCATCCATACTCTGGTTATAGAGTTACGGTCAGCCTTGAACTCACCTGGGTTGCTGCCGATAATAGTAGCATTACTTCCATCAATTCTGACACCACCATAGTTGGAAATGAGCATATTTCTAACGCCATCAGGATTCATAAGAAGCAGTGCAAGGCAGTCCTGCCAGAGATCTCTCCAGCCTCTTCCACCCTTACCATAATCATGATGAGGAAGGAAGGAACAACCATATACTCTTCTAAGCTCTGGCTGGAAGCTGATCCATCTCATATACTGATTGAAGTCTGGATCACCTGTTCCATATTCAACATTAATTAATCCATGCCAGTAATTCTTAGTATCCTCAAGAAGGCCATCAACCTTATCAGGAGTAATGCCGCCAAGGATATCTGTCATATCATCGTCTCTGTCAGTTACACCGATATAGATTACATAGCTGACACTGGAGCCTGCCTTAAGAGTAGTCTTGGCAAAAGTGAATGCGCCTATTGCTTCCTGGCCACATATCTTAGTTCCAATACCCACCTGGTTATCACCATTAATTAATGCCTTAGGTCTCTCAAGGTTACCACCATCACCGCAGAAATCATCCAATACAGGGAAGAAAGTCACAGGTGCAGAACCATTTTCATCAAGACCAAACACATAGTATCTGCTGTCGCCAGTTCTATGGCCTCTCTCATCAAAGGATAAAGTAGGCGTATTAATAATTCCTCTCTCCTCAACCTCAATCACGTTAAGAAGAGATGTTACATGTCTGTGATCTCTGATATTATCAGCGCTTCTGCTATACATAGGAATAGCAGATGTTACATCTATATCCATATCTGCATCAGAATCATTGCATATGGTAACCTTCATAATCTCAACGTTCTGATTAACCGGAACAAAGTTAAGTACTCTGGCCGTAATTCCATATTTCTTGGACTGTCTTACTGCCTCATGCCACATATATCCGCCAGATACAGTTACCTGGTCTGCGTCATCACTGTCGAAATCAGCCTGCTGGGAAGCACTGTGTCCACTTACTGACCATAAGAACTTATCACTTCTGACCCATACACTTCTCGAAGACCTTCTGTCGACGAGATCCTCGACACTAGTTGGCTCCAGAAGGAAGTGATTCTGGTCAAGCTTGGAATCACCTGTCAGATCAGGTGTAATGGCTGCCTTCAGTCCAGCCTCTCCTGCTATTGGAAAATACAATCCACTAAGTCTGTCCGCCCCCTTAAGATGGAATACTTCACTATTCTTATCAAACTCTACTCTGTTCATCTCTTTCTCCATTCTTTGCTATATTTTCCTAAAGTTTTGACTTTACAAACTCTATAAACTCCTCCTCTGGAAGGGGCTTAGAATAATAGAAGCCCTGGCAGTAATCGCAGTCTTCATCAATGAGAAGGATATTCCAAGCTTCTCTAGTCCATGAATATTATCATAGAACAGGGCCTCAAGGACGATAATTACATTCTCTTCAAGAAAGAAAGCCTTCTCCTTGAAACTCCGAAAAAACTTTTCAATACTCTTCACATTTTCTATAATGTTCTGTTATTTGATTCTTCTAAAAATACTGGCAAGAATCGCTCCAGAAATATTGTGCCATACCGAGAATATGGCTCCTGGCACTGTGGCCATTGAAAGATCAGGGAAGGCTGTTCCTGCAAGTGATGTTGCTAACCCTGAATTCTGCATTCCAATCTCTATGGAAAGGGCCTTCTTCTTAGTTGCAGGAAGTTTTAAAAGAACTCCTAAGAGATAACC
>DCIU01000082.1:7392-7796 GCA_002317245.1 Lachnospiraceae bacterium UBA1718 | reverse complement strand
AATGGCGGTATGTTCGGCATTAAATTCGACCAGTCGAGCTTTGTATCTAAGATTCTTTCCCTTTCGGTGAGGGAACGTCTCTACGTCTATTACCTGGTTGAGACTAATAAGCGCAAGGCCCCGGTTATTGCGGACCTCTTTGAGTCGCAAGATGCAGGATACATTCCTTCTCTTGATACCTTCAAGGGAAAAATGACAGCAACTAAGTTCAAGTTAGGAAGCTACTTTTCAGGTAAGTATGTCTACTGGCATAAGCTGACAGAGGCTATGCAGCATCTGGGTAATAACAGACTGCTGCTGGAAGAGAGATATGCTTCCTTTGATGAGAAGGAAGAGGAGACCGACCTTCGCGAGGAATACCTGGGAAGCCTTGAGCAAGAGGAAGAAAAAATAGCAGGCTCAAC
>DCIU01000082.1:467-7270 GCA_002317245.1 Lachnospiraceae bacterium UBA1718 | reverse complement strand
CTTGTTATATTGGAGAAAGAAAAGAAAAAGTCAGAGGAAAAGAAAGAGGATAAAGATCATAAGGCCCAGAAGGATGTGGCTGGGCAGGGAAAAACCTTTGACGGCTTCCTGGCGGATAAGATAAAAGTAGTAGCGGCTGAGATAACAGACATTGACCAGGCTATCAGAGCATATGAAAGTGGTCAAAATATAGAGGTAGCTGAAAGAAAATATTCTAACCTTCCAGCTACAAGTCAAATTGGAAAAGAAGCAACTACTTATCCAAGTAAGCTTGCTGATATAATAAGGCAGATTAGTTCGCTGGCGTCAAACGGCGCTGGTGGCAATGGTATGTCGGATTTCTCTCTTACTGCTGCAACCATAGGGGGCGGTATTGCTGCTATCACCAGTTTAATTGCTCTGTCAAAAAAAGCAGGTGCAACAAATAGTCTTGAAATAACTGAAGAAATAACGGGAATTGTTAAGTCTACCCTGTCGGCAGCCAAGGGTACATGGAAGGGCGTCTCGATAGTTAAAGACGGAAGAAAAACTGTTGATGGTCTTCTGGGTTCACCAACAAACCCACTGCAGATAGCCGGATATGTTACTGGTGGCATTGAGATGGCATACGGAATAACCACGGGAGCTGTAGCAGGCTACAGGAAGAAAAAGCTGTCTGATGCCAGAGTTTTCTTTGCTGACCACCATGGGGAGGCCAGAGCAGCATACGAAGCAAATGGTGGAATTCCACTTACCGATGAGGAGAAGGAAGCTAAGTTCACCGACAGCATGCTTAAGCTATCAGACAGACAACGCGTTCAGAAGAGAGACAAAGCACTCTTTGCATGCGCTGGTGGAGCAGTTGCACTTACTTCAGCAATTCTTCCTGGAATAGGAACCTTTGCTCTTTTACCTATTTCAGCCAGCTTAGGACTTTCTATAGGTGGAACTCTTGTTGAGAAACTAAAGCTGGGATCTTTTGACAGGACAGTCTTCGATGACTACTTCAATGTAGAAGAGATAAGCAGACAGATAATAGAAGAGAAGCAGAAAAACGGAGAGCCACTCTGGAGAACAGTTCCTGGTAGTTCCAAGACTACCTTGAAGAACAAAGAAAAGTATATAGCCGAGTTAAAGGAGCAGATTCGCAACCAGCTTGCGGCAGAGTACGGCTTTAATTCAGTTAATGGTGCTTCAGAATATATAGCTCATCAGTATGCGGTATTCATCCATAAGAAGATATTTGCCGCTGATGCGGACCATAATGACCCGGAATGGAAGGCATACGAGAGCTTACTTAAGTCCATGGGAATGAAGTATAATCCGGGAAAGAATAGGCCGACAGTTGCGGAACTGACCAAGAAAATGAGTGGCAGGTAGGCCGAAAAAAGACCATTCCATAATAGGAATAAGTAATTGCAATTATCCCTAAATAATTCTATAATAATATGCGGTAAAAAATAAATTTCACATAAAGGAGTATTACTATGAATCTTTCACCACTTCAGAAGGCAAGATATGAGTATAGCCCAAAGTTACCAGGCATGCTCAGAAACGGTATCGCTGAGATCTGTGTAAAGGAAGGCGCAGCTACAGCTTCAGTTGCAGATCAGGATAAGATCGCAGCACTTTTCCCTAACACATATGGTAAGCCAGAAGTTACATTTGAGAAGGGTCAGAACACATCAGCTGCTAAGAAGCAGGTTGTAGGTGTTATCCTTTCAGGTGGACAGGCTCCAGGTGGACACAACGTTGTATCTGGTCTTTACGATGCACTTAAGGCAACAAATAAGGACAACGTACTCTTAGGATTCAAGGGCGGCCCAGACGGACTTCTTAAGAATGACTATGTTGAGTTCGACGATGCATTCATTGATGCTTATAGAAATACTGGTGGTTTCGATATCATCGGTTCTGGTAGAACAAAGCTTGAGACTAAGGAGCAGTTCGCAATTGTTGCAGAGAACGCTAAGAAGAATGGTCTTACAGCAGTTGTAATCATCGGTGGTGATGATTCTAATACAAATGCTGCTACACTTGCAGAGTACATGGCAGCTAATAATACAGGTATCCAGGTTATTGGATGTCCTAAGACAATCGATGGTGACCTTAAGAACGAGGACATCGAGGCTTCATTCGGTTTCGATACAGCTACTAAGACATACTCAGAGCTTATCGGTAACATTGAGAGAGATGCTAACTCAGCTAAGAAGTACTGGCACTTCATCAAGGTTATGGGTCGTTCGGCTTCTCACGTAGCACTTGAGTGTGCTCTTGAGACACAGCCAAACATCTGCCTTATCGGTGAGGAAGTTGCAGCTAAGAAGCAGTCACTTGCTGAGATTACTAACTACATCGCTGATGCAGTAGAGAAGAGAGGCAACAATGGTAACAACTTCGGTGTTGCTATTATTCCAGAGGGTATCGTAGAGTTCGTTCCAGAGTTCTCTAAGCTTATCGCTGAGATTAATGAGCTCCTTGCTGGCAGCAAGACAGAAGAGTTCAATGCTCTTCCAGACTGGGCTGCTAAGTATGACTACATCAAGGCTGGTCTTTCAGCTGAGTCATTTGCAGTATTTGATATCCTTCCACAGTTCGTTCAGCAGCAGCTCTTCCTTGAGAGAGATCCACACGGTAACGTACAGGTATCTCTTATCGAGTCAGAGAAGCTCTTCTCAGAAATGGTTAAGACAGAGCTTGCTAAGAGAAAGGCAGCTGGAACATACAAGGGTAAGTTCGGTGCACAGCATCACTTCTTCGGTTACGAAGGAAGATGTGCATTCCCATCTAACTTCGATGCTGACTACTGCTACTCACTTGGTTACAATGCATTCATGCTTATTCAGTATGGCTACACAGGATACCTTTCAAAGGTTTCTAACATCTCTAAGCCAGCTGATGAGTGGATCGCAGGTGGTATGCCAATCACTAAGATGATGAACATGGAGAGAAGAAATGGTGAGGACAAGCCAGTTATCAGAAAGGCTCTTGTAGAGCTTGATGGCAAGCCATTCCAGTACTTCGCAGCTAATAGAGAGACATGGGCTGTTGAGACAGCATTCACATTCCCAGGCGCTATCCAGTACTACGGACCAGCTGAGGTATGTGACCTTACTACAAGAACTCTTGCACTTGAGAAGGGTTGATTGTATTAGGACTTGCATATAGTAGACATAAGTGCTATTATATGTAGGAAGTTAATAAGGATTATTTAGGAGGTGAACCAAACGGTTCACCTTCTTTGATGTTTATTTTCTCTAAATTACGGCGATTTTGCCGCAGTACAACTTAATAACAACTTAATATAGGAGGGAAGTGCGTGAGTAAAAAAGATTATGAAGCACGAACAGAAGAGCTGTTACTTCCGATAGTGGAGGAGTTTGGCGTACACGTCTACGATGTAGAGTATGTCAAAGAAGGCAGCGACTGGTACTTAAGAGCCTATATAGACAAGGAAGGCGGCGTCACAATTGACGACTGCGAGAATGTCAGCAGAGCTCTTAATGTCAAACTGGATGAAGAAGACTTTGTTCAGGATGCATATATCCTTGAAGTCAGTAGTCCGGGACTTGGAAGAAAGCTTTCCAAGGAGAGACATTTCAGGCAGAGTATGGGACTTGAGATTGAACTTAAGACCTACAAACCAATTGACAAACAGAAGGAATTTGTCGGTATTCTGACAGATTATGATAATGGGGCTATTACCATCGAGATAGATGGGCAGCCTAAGACCTTTGCCAAGGAAGATGTGGCAAACGTAAGACTTACATTTGATTTCTAATAAATATTTATAGAGAGGATGAGAAAAAGACATGAATAAGGAATTAATTGAAGCGCTTAACATACTCGAGAGCGAGAAGGAGATCAACAAAGAGACTCTCTTCGTTACTATCGAGGATTCATTACTTATCGCTTGCAAGAACCATTTCGGCAAGGCTGATAATGTTAAGGTTGAGATCGACAGAGAGACAGGCGATTTTCTCGTATATGCTGAGAAGACTGTTGTTGAGTCAAAGGGTGAGGACTTTGACGATCTTGAGATGATTACGCTTGAGGATGCTAAGGAAATAGCTAAGAAGGCTGAGGTTGGTGACTCTCTTAAGGTTGAGATCAAGTCTAAGGAGTTCGGCCGTATCGCTATTCAGATTGCTAAGAACGTTATCTTACAGAAGATTCGTGAGGAAGAGAGATCTGTAATCTACAACCAGTTCAACGAGAAGGAGAAGCAGGTTGTTACAGGTATCGTTCAGAGATATGTTGGCAAGAACATCTCTATTAACCTTGGTAAGGCTGATGCCCTCCTTAACGAGAGCGAGCAGGTTAAGACAGAGAACTTCAGACCAACAGAGAGAATTAAGGTATATATCGTAGAAGTTAAGAATACTAACAAGGGACCAAGAATCTTAGTTAGCCGTACACATCCAGAACTCGTTAAGAAACTCTTCGAGTCAGAAGTTGCTGAGATCCAGGACGGTACAGTAGAGATCAGAAGTATCGCAAGAGAGCCAGGTAGCCGTACTAAGATGGCTGTATGGAGCAACAATCCTAACGTTGATCCAGTAGGCGCTTGTGTAGGTATGAATGGTAGCCGCGTTAATTCAATTGTTGACGAGCTTAGAGGCGAGAAGATTGATATCGTATGCTGGGATGAGAACCCAGGTAACCTTATCCAGAATGCTCTTTCTCCAGCTAAGATCGTTGCAGTATTCGCTGATCCAGATGAGAAGACAGCTAAGGTTGTTGTTCCTGACTATCAGCTCTCACTTGCAATCGGTAAGGAAGGTCAGAATGCAAGACTTGCAGCAAGACTTACAGGTTACAAGATTGATATCAAGAGTGAGACTCAGGCTAAGGATGCTCCAGGATTCCGTTATGAGGATTACATGGATGAGTATGACGATGATGAGTATGAGTACGAGTACGACGAGAACTTCGACGGAGAATATGTAGAGGACGAGCAATAACTCGAACAGGTGACTAAATGGCTAAGAGAATTCCGGACAGACAGTGTATTTGCTGTAGAGAGATGAGACCTAAGACGGAGCTTATCAGAATAGTGAAGATTGATTCGGACATTTCCCTAGACAGAACCGGTAAGATGAATGGTCGAGGTGCATATGTTTGTGGTAAAAGTGATTGCATTAAGTCACTAATAAGACACAGAAGCCTTGACAAAGCATTCAGGATGCATGTTTCAGACGAAGTGTATGAGCAGCTAATTAAGGAGAGCGAATCATATGAATGACAGAGTATTGTCGCTGCTTGGACTCGCAGCAAGATCACGTAATGTGGTGAGTGGTGAGTTCAGTGCAGATAAAGCAATTAAAGAGGGCAATGCAATGTTGGTAATTGTAGGTACTGATGCCTCGGATAATACCAAGAAGGCATTCAGAAATTCCTGCACATTCTACAAGGTTCCATATTATGAATATGCAACCAAGGAAGAATTAGGACATGGAATGGGTAAGGAACTGAGAGCAGTACTTGCGGTGACAGACAGTGGATTCGCCAATTCGATAATGAAACTGCTTGAGAGTAGATAGAGGAGAGTATATGGCTAAAATGAAAGTACATGAGCTCGCAAAAGAGCTTGGAATACAGAGCAAAGAAATTGTAGCTTTACTTCAGGAGAAGGGCTTTGACATTAAGGCACCTGCTTCTGGAATTGAAGAAGAGCATATAGCTGTTGTTAAGGCTAAGTACGCACCAGCACCAGCCACAGCACCAAAGGCAGAGGCTCCAGCACCAGCACCAGCCGCAGCACCAAAGGCTGCACCAGCAGCAGCCGCAGCATCAAAGGCAGAGGCTCCAGCTAACCCTAAGCCAGCACAGGCAGGACCTAAGAAGGCACCAGAGGGTGAGGCACCTAAAAAGAAGAAGAAAATTATCTTCGTTAGCAACCCTAACAACTCCAAGATGCCAGGTGGACGTCCACCAATGTCTAACAACAATCAGTATAATAATCAGTACAACAATGGACGCAGACCTATGCAGGGACAGCAGACTCCTGTTGCTCCAGTTAAGCAGGTTCAGCTTGCTCCAGATGAGATGATTAATAAGGCTACTGGTAAGGTAATGAAGAAGTTCATCCAGCCTGCAGAACCAGAAGTAGTAGAGGCACCTAAGCCAGTAGAAAGCCCTGCTGTAGAGCCAGCCCCAGCACCAGCTCCACAGAATACAGAGTCAGGAGATAGAAATAATGGCAACAGATTCAAATCTGAAAGACCAAACCAGGAGAGACCAAACCAGGAGAGATCGAACCAGGGAGACCGCAGGAATAATAGAGAGTTTTCTAATAATGATCGCCAGAACCAGGGCAATTTCCGTAATAACGGGAATAATAGCAACGATCGCCAGAATGGTAACAGGTTTAATAATAATAACGACAGAGGTCAGAACAGAGATCCAAGACAGGGAAATGGATTCAGACAGGATCGCCCAGGTCAGGCAGGCGGCAGAGCATTTGCAGCACCTAACATGCCAGGCAGCAAGCCAAACAACCAGGCTGATCAGAGAAGACAGAACCAGGCAAAGGACAACAAGCGCTCTAAGAAGGACGCTCTCTACGAAGATGCACCAATCAAGAACGCTAACAAGGCTGGCCGATTCATCAAGCCAGAGAAGAAGGAAGAACCAGTAGAGGAGATCAAGGTAATTACAATCCCTGAGACACTTACTATTAAGGATCTTGCTGACAAGATGAAGATGCAGCCATCTGTAATCATTAAGAAGCTTTTCCTTCAGGGACAGATTGTTACTGTTAATAATGAGATTACATACGAAGAAGCTGAGAACATCGCTATCGAGTTCGACATTATGTGCGA
>DCIU01000082.1:0-373 GCA_002317245.1 Lachnospiraceae bacterium UBA1718 | reverse complement strand
CACGTTGACCATGGTAAGACATCACTCCTTGATGCAATCAGAAAGACTAATGTAACTGACCGTGAGGCTGGTGGTATTACACAGCATATCGGTGCTTACACAGTTAATGTTGGTGATCGTAAGATCACATTCCTTGATACACCAGGTCATGAGGCATTCACAGCAATGAGAATGCGTGGTGCTAATTCTACAGATATTGCTATCCTTGTAGTTGCAGCAGATGACGGTGTAATGCCACAGACAGTTGAGGCTATTAACCATGCCAAGGCTGCTGGAATTGAAATTATCGTAGCCGTTAATAAGATTGATAAGCCATCTGCTAATATCGAGAAGGTTAAGCAGGAGCTTACAGAGTACGAGCTTATCTCAGAAG
>DCIU01000144.1 GCA_002317245.1 Lachnospiraceae bacterium UBA1718 | reverse complement strand
CCACTCCTGCTTGATATCGCAAAGTGCTACTTCATAGCCCTCTGTCTGAGCGAATGCCTTAGCAATGCCCTGTCCCATTGTACCAGCGCCAATTACTCCAACCTTCATTGTTGTTTTCCTCCTAAAATATAATGCTTTTAATAATTAACAGTTCTTGAAAGGAACTACCTTAAGCTTCTTTTCCTTATCCTTCTCAAGGAAGTTGCCCATACCAGCTCTCTGATCTTCTGTCTCGAAGCAGTCACCGAAGAGCTTCTCTTCGATTACGATCGCCTGATCCATGTCTACCTGAAGACCATCATTGATTGCCTTCTTGCAGTTTCTAACTGCGATAGGAGCCTGCATTGCAATACCAGCTGCCATCTTATTAGCTGCTGCCATAAGAGCATCCTTAGCTGATACTGTTACCTCACCAGCCTCATTAACCTCAGCTGATACAACCTGGTTAACAAGTCCGATTCTATATGCCTCAGCTGCCTTGATGTTACGAGCTGTATAGATAAGCTGCTTAGCCATACCTGGGCTAACAAGACGAGCAAGTCTCTGTGTGCCGCCGAATCCTGGTGTAATACCAAGACCAACCTCTGGCTGACCAAATACTGCATTATCAGAACAGATTCTGATATCACAGCTCATAGAGATCTCACATCCACCACCAAGTGCGAAGCCGTTAACAGCTGCGATAACTGGGATTGGGAATGTCTCAAGCTTACGGAATACATCGTTACCCTTCTTACCAAAAGCCTCACCCTCAGCCTTTGTAAGTGTGCTCATCTCTCCGATGTCAGCGCCAGCAACGAAGCTCTTCTCTCCAGCACCTGTAAGGATAAGACATCTTACAGTGTTAAGATCTACAGCATCAAGTGTAGCATTAAGTTCATCGAGAACCTGTGAATTAAGTGCGTTTAAAGCCTTCTCTCTGTTGATAGTGATTGTTCCAACCGCACCATTTACCTCGTATAATACGAAATCCATAGTTTTGTCTCCTTTTCATTTATATAAACGCACGAAAAGAGAATGCCATTTAGGTATTCTCTCTCGTGTATTTATCTTTAGTTTAGTTACATCTCAACGATTGTAGCGCATCCCATTCCGCCACCGATACAAAGTGTAGCAAGACCCTTATGAGCGCCTGCCTTCTTCATCTCGTGGAGAAGTGTTACAAGGATTCTAGCTCCTGAAGCTCCAACTGGATGTCCAAGTGCGATTGCACCACCGTTTGGATTGAGCTGCTTGTCAACGTCGATACCAAGGTCACGTCCTACAGCGATTGACTGAGCTGCGAATGCCTCATTAGCCTCGATGATATCGAAATCAGAAATCTTGTATCCAGCCTTAGCCATAACCTTCTCAGTTGCAGGAACAGGTCCGATACCCATAACCTCTGGTCTGCATCCAGCAAGACCACCAGCTACGAATGTTGCGAGTGGCTTAACACCAAGCTCGTTAGCCTTCTCTTCGCTCATGATAACGAGTGCTGCAGCACCATCGTTGATACCAGAAGCGTTACCAGCTGTTACGAAACCATCCTTATTGATTGGACGAAGCTTAGCAAGACCTTCGATTGTAGAACCAGCTCTTGGTCCCTCATCCTTAGCGAATACGATGTCGCCCTTCTTATTCTTAATTGTTACAGGTACGATCTCCTCATCGAATGCACCTGTCTCCTGAGCCTTAGCTGCCTTTAACTGGCTCTTAAGTGCGAACTCATCAAGATCCTCTCTTGTGATTCCCCACTCTCTACAGATGTTATCAGCTGTAGTAATCATGTGGTAATCATTGAATGCATCCCAAAGAGCATCATTAACCATACAGTCCTTCATGATTGCATTGTTCATTCTATATCCGAAACGAGCCTTATCAAGAGCGTAAGGAGCCATTGACATGTTCTCCATACCACCTGCTACAACTACGTCAGCGTCACCAGCCATAATCATCTGAGCTGCCTGGTTAACACAGTTAAGACCTGAACCACACACAACGTTCATTGTAACTGCCGGAACCTCGATTGGAAGACCAGCCTTGATTGTTGCCTGACGAGCTACGTTCTGTCCAAGACCAGCCTGGATAACGCATCCCATATATACCTGATCAACATCTTCAGGCTTAATACCTGCACGCTCTACAGCCTCCTTGATAACGATTGCACCAAGCTCTGCTGCTGGAGTTGTACTAAGTGTACCACCCATTGTACCGATAGCTGTACGGCACGCACTTGCAATAACTACTTTCTTTGCCATTTTCATGACTCCTTTCGTTGATAAATATTAGATTGTTATTTTTTTATCATAGTCGATGTTCCTATTTTACCATAGCACCTACTATTTTGCAATGAGATTTACCCTATTTTCTTGACCATTATTTACTACTTTATAAACAGTCTCATATTGGAATATCTCACCTTCGCTCATCAGTGGACCAATGACCTCCCGCAAAGGATCCTCCTCAAGGTAACCAACATCTTCTATATAGATGTATTCTGCGTGAAGTTCCTTGATTTTATCTGATATATTATCAGCATTCATAGTCGCTGGATTAATGCCCGCATATACTGTAGGTACCGGAGCAACCTCATGATTGATGTAAGTATCCTTCACCCAGTGAATCACTGTATCATCCCTGAAATACAGCACCCTGTGTCCAGGAAGCCTCTCATCCCCCTTAACCACCTCGGCATATATATATCCATTATCATCTACCATTGACTCTCTATCGGTTATATCCTGCTCTCTTTCCACTCTATAACCGCCCAGACAATAAGCCGCTGCTGTATAGTCGGTTGTTGCAAGAACGAAAACCGCGCATGCAATCAGAGCCATCCTCTCACTGCATCTGTCTGTAATAACAAATATAAGAAGCATCAGTGTACCAATTGTAAATGGTGCGGCGTATCTGGATATGGATATTGCCATAACCTCCGCTGTATCGTACTGACTCTCTCCCGCGAAGATTGTAATATGACCCACGAAGATTATTCCATAGGCAATAAGCGCAGTGATTGCAACATATATAGGAACAAATATCGCTTCCTTCTTATCAAGCTTCCTTAAGGTGGTAAGCCCTATAACAACCAGTGCAATTAGTATTAGCATTGCTAATGCAGACAGATCAACAGCCCATGTTTTATTAGTATGCATTGGGCAAAAGCCAAAGCCACTAAGGAATAGCTTAGCCTTAGAACTAATGACATCTTCGGACTGGCTATAACCCGATGCGGCCATATGAGCCCCAGAGCTTGTCAGCTTGGCAATACGTCTGTTAAGCAGGCAGTATATCCACCATGACGCCTGAACTGACGCTGCCGTCACCATGGAAGAAAGGGCATATATTCGCTGTTTCTCCCCAAAGAGCTGTACATAGGTGTCAGCATGAATAAATGTCATAACAAATAAGAGCACTGCAGAATAAATCATCCACTCGAAGCCAACGGACTTACAGAGGGTCAGCAGGCTCATAAGTAAAGCTATTCTAATATAGTAGAAACTCTTACCATGATTCTCATAATCAAAGATTGAAATCAGTACTGCGCCATAGACAATTCCCATAGTGACATCAGCACATGCTCCATGGCTCCAGACATCATTGCATACACCTGGCAGAAGGAATATCGCAATAAAGGCTATTACCTGAACAAGAATATTCTTATCTCTAGTCTTCTTGAGAACTGGAAGGCAGAAAATGATGTTCATACAGTAGTATCCCGCATATGATAAGCCTTCCTTATAATCCGATAAGCATATCTTGGCAAAACACCACTTCATAAGCTGTAATCCCGGAGGATAGTCTCCGAATTCAGGAGCAACATTGCCATACTTGCCAGTGAATCCATTGAGGTAGTACAGCGCCTTAGCGTCCGTAGCCCAATAATTCACATCATCCCACCAGGTCGCTACATGCCCCGATGTAAGTACTGATATAAGAATAAGTCCTAGTATTATACATACCGCAGATGGGGATAAGTAGAAGTCCCTAAGACTTCTTAAGAATTCTCTTCTTCCAGTCTCTTTCATCATTATAAGAGACAGAAGTGTAATAAAGATGACTATTATAGAAAGCAGGGCAATGATATTCAAATTGCCACACAGACCTAATATATATAGAAGCAGTAAGAGCCCTGACAAGGAAACCGGCAACACTTCCTGGAATTTTTCCTGGCACTGTACTCCTACCGCAAATGTAATTAATAGAAAACCCAATAATGTAACAAACCACATGGGTATATTTTAACACAAAAAAAGGTTCGTGACATCGTCACGAACCTCATTCACTATCAATCAGTTATAATATAATTTCTAATACTCAGGCTCAATAAGTCCGTATGTATTACCCTTTCTCTTATATACTACATTAACCTGATCTGTCTCAGCATTAACGAATACGAAGAAGTTATGTCCTGTAAGTTCCATCTGGATGCAGGCATCCTCAGCATACATAGGCTTGATGTCAAACTTCTTAGTTCTAACAATCTGAACCTCTTCCTCATCTACATAATCCTTCTCCAAGAAGTCCTGTCTGAACACCTCTGCATTCTGATGCTTGCTTGCAAGCTTATTCTTGTACTTCTTAAGCTGTCTCTCAATAATCTCCTCTACAAGATCAATAGAAACATACATATCATTGCTTACCTGCTCAGATCTGATAACAGATCCCTTAACAGGAATTGTAACCTCAATCTTCTGACGATCCTTCTCAACGCTTAATGTTACGTGGACCTCAGTGTCTGGAGTAAAGTACTTCTCTAACTTACCGATCTTGTCCTGAACTGCAGTCTTAAGACCATCTGTTACATCGATATTTTTTCCACTAATGATGAATTTCATAATTTTCCATCTCCTTACTATCGAGTATTTGCCAAATTACACTTATTTGGCATAGATTTATGTTAGCATATTGTATACGATTTGTCTATAATTACTTGGGAATTGTCAGACAATTTAGCAAAATTTTTCAAATAAATTATCTTTTATTTTCCCCTATATTTAGTCTTTCCTTTTGTTTCTTTGTGCACCTCTACCAAAACATATTTTCGAGCGATAAACATAACTTATCCCAAATTCTTTGTTGATAACCGTGGATAATGTGGATAAGTCCGTGAATAAGTCGGCAAATACGCATATCTTCCCATTGCGTATGTGGATAACTTTGCATTTTCCACTTTTTGTTGACTGTTTTAGTCACCATCATATTTGTACATTTTTTACAAGATACATCTTGTCAACAATTTTTTAGTCTGATTTTTAAGTCTGAATATTCCAGTAGAATTTCAATCAAAAGAAAAAGAGCGATGCATTTAATCAAAATACATCGCTCAAATTAAGCTTTCTTATTAGAAAATTCTTCTTACACAGATTGGATTACGGTAAGTAGCATTAGATACTATAATACCTGTTCTGCTTGTAGAAGCATGTACAATCTGTCCGCCGCCAATATAGATTGCAACATGACCAGAGTAACATACAATATCACCTGGCTGTGCATTAGCAAGTCCGCCAACATCATATCCCACACTTCTGTCCGCTGAAGAAGAATGTGGTAAGGATACTCCGAAGTTCCTGTATACACTCATTACAAATCCAGAGCAGTCAGTTCCATGAGTAAGTGATGAACCACCAAATACATAAGGATTACCAACGAACTGCAGTCCATAGTTGGCTACAGCCACACCTGCTCCGCTTCCTGCTACTGATATACTTGATCCAGAAGATGATGAAGTTGAGCCCCCGTTTGCAGCCTGGCTAGCTGCTGTTGCTTTTCTTGCTGCTGCGTTAGCCTTATCTCTCTCAGCCTTCTCCTTGGCAAGTCTGGCTTCTTCTTCTTCCTTACTCTCAGCCTTAACGAATTCAGTATGGAAGTCTACGAACTCATTAGATACGTATCCGTAACCTTCCTCTATATCTACCTTGACCCAGTCTTCAAGCTCTTCGATAACAACAAGCTCTTCATCAATAGGTACAAGACCAAGAACCGATGATTCTAAGCTGGCCTCTTCTCTAACCTTAAGAGTGGTTGTATTAACTCTTGCAAGCCTCGTACCAACTTCCTTGGCTAAGGCAATAGCGTCATCACCCGTTACACAATACTCAGCTTTTACATAACCCGTACAGTTACCTGACTGAATCTTGTACCATCCGTTAACTTCCTCAATGAAGTTACCAGCAGATTTATCATATAATTTTCCTACGATCTTACCCTCGTTCTCATCAGGATAATCTCTAACGTTAACGTAATCATTAACCTTAGCAATAACCAGATTATAGAATTCCTTCTCCTCATCTGTCCTTAAGAGTTCTTCAGGTAGATCTGCATATGTGATAGGCTCAACAACCTCTTTATCAGAAGTAGTTGTCTTAACTTCCGTCTTGACCTGCGTTATCGAATTACCTCCTTCAACGGTCAATGAAAAACCTGCTGATGGAAGCACTCCTGAAATACCTGCTGCCTGGACCTCCATTGTGTTAAGTCCAAACATTAAAGCACCGGCTGTGATGCCGGCCGCAAGTGTGACAGAAAGCCTAATTCTGTCTCTATTCATACTATGCTACTTTCAATTATTCCTTCAATTTCGTAACAATTACTTAACAAATGATAACATTCT
>DCIU01000094.1:3597-3769 GCA_002317245.1 Lachnospiraceae bacterium UBA1718 | reverse complement strand
CTAAACAGATTCTGGCAATTATTGTAGTAGTGATTCTTGTACTGATGTATATTTTATCATTAATATTTGCAATGCTTCAGACACCAAACTGGCAGAGGATGTTCTTCGCAAGTATGGGACTTACAGTTTTGCTTCCTGTATTTGCATGGTTCTGGATATGGGCATTTAAGCA
>DCIU01000094.1:0-3510 GCA_002317245.1 Lachnospiraceae bacterium UBA1718 | reverse complement strand
GAATCTTGACATTTATCTAATATGAGTTATACTGACAAAAGATTTATTAATGGAGGAATATTATGGCAAAGACAATACTTGAGACTTGGAGAGAGAAGGCATATTCTCAGACAGCTAATCAGGGAGACCTTCAGAGATTATGGGCTGATTACTTTGAGACAGAGAAGAATATATACGCAGAGATTCTTGCTAATCCTGAAGAGGTTGTAGAGGGAAGCGTTGAAGACTTAGCTAAGAAGTTTGATACATCATTAGACTATATGGTTGGTTTCCTTGACGGAATCAATGATAGCCTTATTACAGCTAATCCTATCGAAGAGATGGATGCTAAGACAGTAGTATCTCTTGACTTCGACAAGGAGTTACTCTACAAGAACATGGTGGCTGCTGGAGCTGACTGGTTATATGAGCTTGAGCAGTGGGATGGAATCTTTGATAAGGATAAGCAGAAGGAACTCTATAAGGAGCAGAAGAAGTCTACTACAGTAGTTAATGAGGCTAAGATTTATCCAAATGATCCATGTCCATGTGGAAGCGGCAAGAAGTATAAGAAGTGCTGTGGTAAAAATAAGTAATATAATGTTATTTGATGAAAAAATAATAATATTCAAATATCCCCAAGGGGTGTATTCTAAAGTTGCTTGAAAGAGCAAGCTATTTATTAGCAAAAACTGGAAAAAATTCCCCTTTTTACACAGTGAAAAGACCGTAGGTTCCCCCCTACGGTTTTTTTCATTTGTTGGCATAATTAGTGTACAAACACTGAAAATATGATAGAATTAACTATTAGATAATAATGGAGGGAATGTGTATGTTTACTGAATCAATGACACCAAGTCAGGTACTGAATACCTATAGGGAAGATGTTAACAAGCTTGCTGAATATCTCTCATGGCTTGAGGATAAGAGTGGCAAGATGATTAGCCAGCTTTATTCTGGAGATGGCATTGGAAGCACATCCGTTACATTCCCTATCTATGATAGTATGCTTATGAGCTTCATTAAGACAGCTGAGAACACATGTCTTATGGACCGTAACTATCGCTATGTATATACACGTAACAGAATAAAGACTCCGGAAGATGCCCTTAGCTTCATTGAAAAGGCTAATATTCTTCAGATGGATCAGTTGGGCGGAATTCTGTCTTACTATGTTCTTGGTGGTCGTACAAGGGCGAGATTATGGTCAGAAGGTATGGATACTACAATCTTCTACCATTTAGTACTTAAGGCAAAAGAGCTTATTGATTTCTGGGCTAATGCTGAGAAGGTTACTGACTAGGAGGCTATAGTGGGAGAGAAGGCTATAAGCAAGAAACAGTATATTATAGATAAGGCTACTGAGGTATTCGCTGCCAAGGGCTTCAGGGATGTAACAATGAAGGACATCGTTGAAGCATGTGAGATAAGCAGGGGCGGACTCTACCTTTACTATGACTCTACAGAGAGTCTGTTTCTTGACGTCTTAAAGGCTCAGGATGAGATTGCCGCAGATAGAAGTAAGAATCTTATTGAGAGACTTCATGTTGCAAGCTCAACAGAGCTTCTTTTGTGGTTCCTTAAGGAGCAGAAGAAGGAGATTCTGAAGCGTCAGAACAGCTTGAGTGTGGCTGTTTACGAGTATGCATTTGTGTGCAGACAGGATATTAAGAAGAATAGTTTCAAGGAGAACTTTGATACAGCTGGTAAGGTCCTGGAAATGATTCTTAACAGAGGATACGAGACTGGTGAATTCGAGTGCGAGGATCCATCTGAGCTTGCTGCCAACATGATGTATGCCATTGAAGGTATGAAAATCTGTGCCCGTACCATGGGCATTAGTGAGAAAAAGGTTGATAAAGAACTGTTGTATATGATGAAGCAGTTCGTGGAAGTGGAGGAGTAAAGAAAAAATGAGTGACGTCAAACGTGTCTACGTTGAAAAGAAGGGCCCTTACGCGGTTAAGGCCAGAGAGCTTAAGGAAGATATTGAGAGCTACCTGAGTATATCTGGTGTTCGTGGAGTAAGAGAACTAATCCGTTATGATGTTGAAGGTCTTAGTGCTGAGACTTTTGCTAAGAGTGCAAAGATGATATTCAGCGAGCCACCTGTAGATATAATCTACGAAGAGCATTTCCCTATTTCAGATACTGAGAAGGCATTTAGTGTTGAATTCCTTCCAGGTCAGTTTGATCAGAGAGCAGATTCAGCTGTTCAGTGTGTACGTTTCCTTGATGAGGAAGCTAAGCCAATTATCAAGACCGCGGTTACATATGTAATTGATGGCGATATCACAGATGCAGATATCGAGAAGATCAAGGCATACTGTATCAATCCGGTTGATTCCCGTGAGACAGATTTTACCAAGCCTGAGACACTTGTGACAGAGTATGACGACCCTGCAGATGTTTCTATCTTTACAGGCTTCAAGCATATGTTAGAGGATGAGCTTAAGGAGCTTTATAAGAGCCTTGGCCTTGCTATGACATTCAATGATTTCCTTCATATCCAGAATTACTTCAGGGATGAGGAGAACAGAGATCCTTCGATGACAGAGATCAGAGTACTTGATACATACTGGTCAGATCACTGCCGTCATACAACCTTTTCTACAGAACTTAAGGATGTAACCTTTGACGAGGGTTACTACAGAGAGCCAATCGAGACAACTTACCAGAGCTACCTCGATACAATGGAAGATATGTACAAGGGCAGAGACGACAAGTTCGTATGCCTTATGGATATAGCCCTTATGGGTATGAAGAAGCTTCGTGCTGCAGGTAAGCTTGATGATATGGAAGTATCAGATGAGATCAATGCCTGCTCAATCGTAGTTCCAGTTGAGATGGACTATGGCAATGGTCCTGTTACTGAGGAGTGGCTTGTATTCTTCAAGAACGAGACCCACAACCATCCTACAGAGATTGAGCCATTCGGTGGTGCTGCTACCTGTCTTGGTGGTGCAATCAGAGATCCACTGTCAGGACGTGGCTATGTATATCAGGCCATGAGAGTTACAGGAGCTGCAGATCCTACAGTTCCTATTTCTGACACTCTCAAGGGTAAGCTCTCACAGAAGAAGCTTGTTACAGGTGCTGCTGCTGGTTATTCTTCATATGGTAACCAGATCGGTCTTGCTACAGGATTTGTTAAGGAAGTATACCATCCTAATTATGTTGCTAAGCGTATGGAGATTGGTGCTGTTATGGGTGCTGCTCCAAGACGTTGTGTTATAAGAGAGAATTCTGATCCAGGAGATATCATTATTCTTCTTGGTGGTCAGACTGGACGTGATGGCTGTGGTGGAGCTACAGGCTCTTCCAAGGTTCATACAGAAGCTTCAATTGAGACATGTGGAGCTGAGGTTCAGAAGGGTAACGCCCCTACAGAGCGTAAGATTCAGCGTCTTTTCCGTAGAGAAGAGGTTGCTAAGATTATTAAGAAGTGTAATGACTTCGGTGCCGGCGGTGTATCCGTTGCTATCGGCGAGCTTGCTGACGGCTTGAGAGTAGATCTTGATAAGGTTCCTA
>DCIU01000060.1:850-8702 GCA_002317245.1 Lachnospiraceae bacterium UBA1718 | reverse complement strand
CTACAGCTTTTGTCAATGACAGCTTCGCCCGCCTTAAAACTCTGAATGAAATACTTGGAGTCTGCTGGGAGCCAGTTAGCTATGTCCTCGAAGTCGGCAGCAGTATGGATGCCGTTGACGCAGGTGGTGCGGAATTCATGGTCGAGGCCGGAAGCTGCCAGTAAATCGACAGACTCGCTGACTTGAGTTATGTCAACCGGAATGCCAGTAGCCTTAGAGTAATTATCCCGGCCTGCTTTGATATCCATGGCAACATAGTTCACAAGGCCATTATATAATACATTCTTAAGCACATCAGGCCTGTATCCGTTAGTATCAAGCTTGATAAGAAGCCCAGTTGCCTTAACTTTTTCAAGGAAAGGAATGAGATCTGGCTGAAGAGTTGGTTCGCCTCCAGTGATGCAGACACCGCCTAAGACCTTGCGGCGTTTATTCAGATGGCTAAGCACTTCCTCTTCGCTGATAACGGGATAGATTCCAGGGTGAAGGACCAGGTCACCATTATGGCAGAAGGGACAGCGGAAATTGCAGCCCGCAGTGAAGATAGTTGAGGCCACATGGCCTGGATAGTCTAATAAAGTTGTCTTGGTTAATCCATGTATATCCATATAAGGTATTATAGCTTCTTTGCCCTAGTAAGTGTATAATAACTTATGGCTTGGAAGCCTTGGGAGTAATGGTATAAGTGATGACAGACAGTAAGTATATGAAGGAAGCTCTGAAGCTTGCCCGTAAGGCGGCAGCTCTTGGAGAGGTTCCTATAGGATGTGTAATTGAATATCAGGGCAGAATAATTGGCCGTGGCTATAACAGGCGTAAGACTGACAAGAATACCCTGTCGCATGCTGAGCTCATCGCTATTAGGAAGGCAAGCAAGGCAATGGGGGACTGGCGTCTGGAGGAGTGCACTATGTATGTTACCTTAGAGCCATGTCAGATGTGCGCGGGAGCCATAGTTCAGGCCAGGATTCCCACGGTGGTAATTGGATGCATGAATCCTAAGGCAGGCTGCGCTGGATCAATTCTTAATATTCTCCAGGTACCTCAGTTCAATCATCAGGTGGAGATTGTCAGAGGAATTATGGAGGAGGAGTGTTCAGAACTCTTATCATCTTTTTTTAAGGAATTAAGGGAGCGAAACAGAGCAGAAAAGCTTAAGCTGAAAGTCGCCACAGAAGCTGACGAGAAAGCCGATGAGGAAGCCGATGAGGAAGCAGACGCCTAAGCTACTTTGGGCGAAAAATAACAAAAATTAACTACCACAGATAGATTATTTGTGGCATAATACAAGATGTACGACGATCCTGTACGGAAGGGAGCTTCGGCTTCCCTCTGAGGGTCTGGGTCTTACGCAATAGGTCTCTACGAATCTGGTCAGGGCAGGAATGCAGCAGCCATAAGAAGATGTACCTATGTGCCGTGAGGGTGCCTGGGCCAATCTCGGAGGTTATAAGCAAAAGTTGCCTTCCCTACAGGATTTTTCTAAATACACAAGTAATTGGGTAATACCCGGAATGGAGCAGAAGATGAAATATACCTTCGATTGGGGCAAATACGCAGAACTTTCGCGTAAGATGGTAGCTGAAGGTTGTGTAATGCTTAAGAATGACAATAAGGCATTGCCACTCAGGCCTGGTGACAGAGTATCCATGTTTGGACGTATTATGTTCAACTATGTTAAGAGCGGTACTGGTTCAGGCGGTATGGTTAATGCTCCTTATGTTGTATCCATTCTTGATGCAATGAGGGAGGAAGCAGATCTGACAGTTAATGAGGATCTGATTAAGGCCTACGAGGACTGGCTTGTGGACAATCCTTTTGATATTGGTAAGGGATGGGGAACTGAGCCATGGAGCCAGATTGAGATGCCAGTTACAGAAGCTATGGCAAAAGAGGCTGCAACTAAGTCAGATATTGCTGTAGTTATCATAGGACGTTCAGCTGGTGAGGACAGAGATAATGCTGCCCTTCCAGGAGCATATTACCTGTCTGAGGGTGAAGAGCAGATGCTAGATGTGGTATGCAAGGCCTTTGACAGAGTAGCTGTTATCCTCAATGTAGGCAATATAATTGATATGAAGTGGGTAGAGAAGTACAAGCCACAGGCAGTTGTCTATGGATGGCAGGGTGGCTGTGAAGGCGGCAACGGTGTCATGGATGTGCTTACTGGCAAGGTTAATCCCTGTGGTAAGTTAGCTGATACAATTGCTTACGAGATCTCTGATTACCCATCAGACAAGAACTTCGGTGACAAGGACCGCAACTTCTACGAGGAGGATATCTACGTAGGTTACAGATACTTCGAGACAGCAGCCAAGGATAAGGTAATGTATCCATTTGGATTTGGTATGTCTTATAGCACCTTCGACCTTAGCTCTACCTTCAGTATTATTGATGACAAGACAATTAGAATCTCCACTAACGTAACTAACACTGGCGACATGGCTGGTAAGGAGGTTGTACAGGTATACTTCGAGGCGCCACAGGGAGCCCTCAGTAAGCCTGCCCGTCAGCTTATTGGCTTTGCCAAGACTGACACAATATTTGCCGGAATCAGTCAGTCAGTCGACATCGATTTTACCATAGATAAGATGGCAAGCTTCGATGATTCAGGGGCAACAGGCCATAAGGACTGCTATGTTCTGGAGGCAGGTGAATATATTATCTATGCTGGAAGCGATGTAAGAAGCGCCGAAATGGTTGGTAGTTTCACTCTTGGCCAGACTATAGTAACAGAGGCACTTAGTGAAAACTGTACTCCAACTGAGCCTATGAAGAGAATGGTCTTCAAGAAGCAGGCGGATGGCTCGTATGTGGAGGAGATGGAGGACGTTCCTACAAGAACCTATGACCTCTATCAGAGAATTAAGGATAGAAGACCAGCAGACAGACCATGTACTGGCGATAAGGGATATAAGTTTGCAGACGTAATGAAGGGCCAGGTGTCAATTGAGGATTACCTTGACCAGCTTACAGACACTGAGCTTATATATATTACCCGTGGAGAGGGTATGTGCTCGCCTAAGGTTACACCTGGCGTGGCAGCAGCCTTCGGTGGATGTGCGGAAGTATTGAATAAGAAGTATGGTATGCCAATAGCAGCATGTTCTGATGGACCTTCAGGTATCAGAATGGACTGTGGAGCAATGGCATATTCACTTCCTAATGGTGCTGCGCAGGCATGTTCATTCAACCTTCCACTTATTGAGGAGTTATATGAGTATGAAGGAATGGAACTTAGAAAGAATAAGATTGATTCCCTCTTAGGACCTGGAATCAATATTCACAGGCACCCACTTAATGGACGTAACTTCGAGTATTATTCAGAAGATCCACTTCTTACTGGTGCGTGTGCAGCGGCAGAGCTTAAGGGACTCCATAAGTGGAATGTAACAGGTACCTGCAAGCACTTCTCGACTAATAATCAGGAGACCAGGAGACATTTTGTTGATGCTCATCTGTCAGCAAGAGCCCTTAGAGAGATATATCTGAAGCCATTTGAGATTGCTGTTAAGGAGGGTGGTGCCTATTGCATCATGACTACCTATGGGCCACTTAATGGTATCTATACAGCAAGTAACTATGATCTCAACACAAGTATTCTCCGCGGCGAGTGGGGATATGATGGTCTTACCATGACAGACTGGTGGGCTAAGATGAGTTGGGATGATGGAAGCGAAGCTAACATTCAGAATACTACCAATATGGTACGTGCACAGAATGATATATATATGGTGACATCAGGAGCTGCTGAGAATGGTAATAATGATAACTCTGAAGAAGGACTGGCAAAGGGCAGGATTTCCAGAGGAGAACTCCTTAGAAATGCGGCTAACGTATGCTCAGTTCTTAAGAGATCCCTGGCAGGAATCAGACTTGTAGAGGGAGAGGATGAGATTGAATTCCTTAATCCTCCTAAGGGTGGCGAGAAGATTCAGAATGCTATGCCATACATGGAGATTACGGCAGCAGGTGCTTCCGTTGACCTTACAGGCTTTAAGACAGAGGCAGGATGCGAGAATGTCTTCACAATGCATGTTTTGGATAGCGGTGTATATAACTACGTATTCAGAATCAAGTCTGACGCTGGAGAGCTGTCACAGTCAACAATGACAGTATCTCAGAATGGAATGATCAGAGCAGCATTCACAATCAATGGTACTAATGGAGAGTGGATCGAGAAGAACGTTGAGATCGACTGCAGCTACCAGAGAGATAACTACGTCAGCGTATACTTTGCTCAGACAGGTATTGATGTAGACAGCATTGAGATTAGACTGGTTAAGAGCCTTACAATGGGTGATAAGAGAGCCCTTGATGCATTAGTATAATTAATATATAGCAATAGAGAAGCCCTGCAGACCTTACAGTCTGCAGGGCTTCTCTTTGGTTTGATAGATGTGTTAAATATATTACCACTGTGCCTTATCTTCGCTGACATCATCAAGAACCTTCTGTGGTAGTGAGCCCCTAGGAACTCGTACACTGAAGCTTCTCAGATAACCGCTGTCAGTAAGATAGTTACAGGTAATATTGATATTATAATCGTAGTTCTTCAGCGCTGAGTTGTCGTATGTGAAGCTATCGATAACCATCACACTACGGATAGCTTCTACAATATCTCTGTCAGCCTCAGGGCTGTAGGTTTTACGGGATGAACCATTATCATAATACTTCTCGACCTCAATACTCTGAATTCTGGATGGATCGAAGACGTTCCTTTCAGTATTAATGTCGATGCCAAGTGAACTAAGATAGCTAAGAGAGTTCTTAGAACTTGGATATATATAATATCCTGACAAGCCATCCGTGTAGTAATTCTGGTCGTCATATGCTGTGAAGGATACTACAGGGTCTTCCTTCTCAAGAATATCAAGAGTCATATCGTAGTAATCAGCCTTAACTGCTTCAATTAGACCCAAAGCCTGGTCTCCGGATAGAGCGAAGCATTCCTCAAAGAAACGGTCGGTTCCACTGATTTTACTAATAGTCTTCTTCTGGACATATTCATCAAGCTGGCAGATTGAATCCTTATATTCCTTGGAGTTATATACCTTCTCAAGCATAGGCTTGATATCGTCAATCTTCGCCTGGTAGTTACGCACGACAGTTCTGCCTGACTTAAGCTTGAACTTAACGATGTAGTAACCCTTATTATCCTCTGTCACATCATCTACTCCGTGAGAGCCATCAGTAGCAGTCTCAGTCTCTGGCAGATGTCGCTGGAAGACTGACTTAGTCTTATCCAGGTTGTCAACGCCAATTACTGCGAGATCATATACGGAATCAATATCCTTACTTTCCATATGGGATAGTCTGTAATCTACATAGTACTTATATTCAAGACTGTAACCATCACCATTATCTACAATATCGTAATTGCCAATTGAAGAGTCGACTGACTCGAATACAACGCCAACAGACTCGATCTTGTCCTTATCAGGAATATAGGTATCGAAGCCTGACAGATCATATAGGAAGAAGGCGGCAATAATACCAGCAGCAACAAGTGAGCCTATAAGCTGTGGCCAGTTCTTAAGTGACTTCCTGAAATCTCCCTGAATAATGCTGTTAAGGAGTATATGTGTTACAAGGCCTACTCCGATGAAGGCTGCAAGGTACCATTTGGCAGGAAGGTTAGCTGATACATATACAACATATATACCACCACAGAGGGCTGCAAGTATTACTGCAGGTATGCTGATTACAGGTCCTAAGAACTTGTAGCAGAGGGCCTGGTGAGTACATTCAGAAGGTCTGATGCTATAGAGGTAATAGGCTAATACAGCTAATAATGCGACTTCAATAAGTGAGATAACTAACTTAACTGGAGCATCTGCAATAATCCTCGCGTAAGAGTTAAACTGTGTGACAGGACTAAGGGCAAACTTAAGGAGGCCATCACCAAGATTAACTCCCTGATAGCTCTGGAAGCAGTAATGCAGATAGCTCGAGAGGGTATTTTCAATAGTAACTGGAGGAAGCATAACAAGCCCAATAGCAGCAGCAAAGCCAACATATAGCCTTCCGGTAATGAACATAGCTATAAGCACAATCATGAATATAAGCAGGAAATAGATATATTCGTATACGAAGGTGCTAAGGGCAACACTTATTATATAAGCATTAATCAGGTTCTTTACGGCAAGTACTCCAATTTTCAGAACTGTATCAATGATGAAGAGCCCAAGAGCAGGAAAAATTGCAGTATAGAGGAATGTAGCAAACAGATGCTTCCTGTCGATGGCCAGACTATGATACAGATCAACGCTTGACCTGTTATACAGATACCTGAAGGAAGCGCTTGCATATAAAAATGCAATCATGATTACCACCACCATTGTGAGCTCATTACTGTTAGACAGTGATGGAACAATCTCTCTTATCAGCTGACTCTTACTATATCCTGCGGACCATATTAGGAGATTATCTATTCTGATTAAGAGCGCCATTGGCCCTGTAAGTATAATTAAGAGAAGGGAGACTATATAGAGCCAGAGCTTTCTCTTAAGTTCGCCATTAAAAAGGTTAATCGATAATGTTTTTGATGTCATATCCAACTACCTCCGTCTCGCTAATAAATATTTCTTCAAGTGACAATGGTAATATCTCTGAGAAAATTGTCTGCACTGAGCGTAGTGCTTCCTCAAGATCATCCCTGTTGCCACGAACTGTATAAGTATGAAGGGAACCCCTGGTCTCATCGGCGACGATATCTGTACCTGCCTCGAAGGAGTCCTTATCCCTTTCGCTCTCGAATACCACCTGAACCCTGTGGATGGCAAGCTTCATCTCGTCCATATCCTTGGAGAAGAGTATTCCGCCCTGATGGAGAAGACCAACGTGATCACAGATGTCCTCAAGCTCACGTAAGTTATGAGAAGCAATAATAGGGGTCATATTACGGTCCTCAAGTTCAGCAATGAATATCTTCTTAACGGCCTGACGCATTACAGGGTCAAGACCATCGAAGGTCTCGTCGCAGAGAAGATATCTTGTGTTGGAGCATACACCAAGGACTACAGACAGCTGCTTTTTCATTCCCTTTGAGAAGGTGGAGATCTTACGGTCAAGTGTAAGACCAAACTTACTGATAAGAGCATCAAACCTCTCATTATCAAAGTTAGGATACTGGCCACTGTAGAACTTCTTCATGTCTGCAGTAGTAGCTCCTGGGAAGAAGTACTGTTCATCAGATATATAGAAGACCTGAGCCTTAATATCTGGATTATTATATACATCAATTCCATCAATTAGAATCTGTCCCTTTGCTGGCTTCAGCACGCCTGCAATCATTCTAAGTAAGGTACTTTTACCAGCACCATTGGTACCTACAAGGCCGAATACCTGGCCATCTTCTATAACTGTCGAAATATCATTGACAGCTAAGAAGCCATCAAATTCCTTAGTCACATTCTTTATTTCAATCATAAATTCCTCTTTTCTCTAAGATGCGCTATAATCTCTTCTTCATCTACGCCCAGTGTATAGAGTCTGGCAACAATCTTATCCAGCTCCTCAAGACACTCAGACTTGTGATCATCCTTCCAGTTATCTGGCCCGGATACGAAATTACCTCTGCCCTTAACGGTATAGATGTATCCCATACGTTCAAGCTCCTGATAGGCCTTCTGAATGGTATTGGGATTAATGGATAATTCAATAGCCAGGGAGCGAACCGAAGGAATCTTATCATCTGCCCCAAGAATTCCCCGGACAATCAGATTCTGCATCTTTTCCACGACCTGCTCATATATAGGCCGCTTATCCTGATAATCAATCTGTATTAACATATGACCCCTTTCTGCAAAAAAAATAAGTGTACTAACACATCTAGTACACTTAATATAAT
>DCIU01000060.1:380-781 GCA_002317245.1 Lachnospiraceae bacterium UBA1718 | reverse complement strand
ATCTGTGTCTTCACACCGTTAACGTTGACGTTCTCGTCGTCGTCCATAGGGATGACCAGACACTTCTGGTCGCCGATGACCTGGGAGCGAATCTTAAGGGCCTTCTCTGGCTTCACGCGGACAACTACGTCGTAGGTCTTAACATCGTCACCGGAGATGGCTTCTTCCACTTCGCGGGTTTTTTCTTCCAGCTTGGTCTTGAGGGACTGAACTTCCTTGACCAGTTCCTTCTTCTCCTTTTCCTTCTCATTGGCAGCAAGGGCCTTGTTGTCAATAAGGTTGGCAACGGATGGAAGCTCGTCGGCGAATTCTTCAAGTACTACTTCCTTAATGATGCGGGCTGGCTCGCCAGTGATCTCGTTCTCTTCAAGGACTTCAGTGATGGTATTCTCATCAAGGAC
>DCIU01000060.1:0-305 GCA_002317245.1 Lachnospiraceae bacterium UBA1718 | reverse complement strand
AGGCTCTCCTGGATACCAATCAGAGCGGCCTCGCCCTGCTCGCTGTCGATACCATAGGCACGCTTAACGATGGCGGAGAAGGTATTGCGCTGTTCAACAGCTGTTCTCTTGGCACCACAGCCAAGTACATCTTCAACGAACTCTGGATGTGAATCCTTGGCATCCCTGATGAAGTAATCAACCTTATGAAGGTCGGCACTTCTGTTATCGAAGGCAGGAAAGAGGAAGCCAAGATCTGGAACTCCTACTACCCAGTCACGAATTCTTGCACCGATTCTGTTCTCATCAGCCCTGTACCCAAGACC
>DCIU01000071.1:2614-2928 GCA_002317245.1 Lachnospiraceae bacterium UBA1718 | reverse complement strand
TTGACAGAGCCTAAGCTTGACTTCGATGTTGTTAAGAATGTACGCGCTAAGTGCAACAACATCCCAGTAGTAATGCACGGTGGTTCGGGCGTAAGTACAGAGGATTATCACAAGGCAGTTGATGCGGGTGTGCGCAAGATTAACTACTTCACATATATGGATAAGTCAGGCGGTAACGCTGTCGCAGACTATATTAAGGGATTAAAAGAGGGCGAGCCTGTATTCTTCTCATCAATCTTTATGGCAGCAAGAGCAGCAATGAAGGACAACGTTCAGGGAGCTATGAAGGTATTCGCTAAGCAGGACTAATTTAT
>DCIU01000071.1:0-2414 GCA_002317245.1 Lachnospiraceae bacterium UBA1718 | reverse complement strand
TACTCTATGCCAAGTGGCTAAAGGAACATGATGGAGAGTACGACGGTGTAATTTTCTCAATGCCTATTTTCGCAGATGAGAATGGAGCTATTATGGCTCTTCAGGACGCAGGGGTTCCAATCCTTATGCAGGCTTATCCTGATGAGATTGGCAAGATGGATTTTAAGCATAGAAGAGATGCATTCTGTGGTAAGTTCTCTGTTACTGACGTATTCACACAGTATCAGGTACCTTTCACAGTTCTTAAGCCACATGTTGTTCATCCATTATCAGATAAGTTCCAGGAGAACCTACGTGACTTCGCTGCAATCTGTAGAGTTGTTAATGGCATGAAGAGATGCAATATTGGCTGCATCGGTGCAAGGACAACAGCTTTCAAGACTGTAAGATTTGATGAGATCGCTATGCAGAAGTACGGCATTAATGTTGAATCCTTCGACCTTTCAGAGCTTGTATTCAAGGTTGGCAAGTTAACTGATGATGACGAGAAGGTAATAGCAAAGGTAGCGTCTCTTGAGGCATATACAGATTTCACTAAGGTTCCAGCAGATAAGAAGCTGACCCTTGCTAAGATATCTGTTGTAATTGATGAGTATATTGAGGTATATCATCTTGATGCAATCGCCCTTAGATGCTGGAATGAGATGGAAGAAATCTTAAGAGTATGTCCTTGTGTTCTCTTATCAGAGCTTAATGACAGAGGCATTACTGCTTCATGTGAGATTGATATGTGCTCAGCAATTACAATGAGAGCTATGGCACTTGCAAGTGAGACTCCTACAACTGTTCTTGACTGGAATAATAACTATGGTGACGATGAGAACAAGGTAATCTTATTCCACTGTGGACCAGTACCTAACTCTCTTATGACTACCAAGGGAACAGTTACAAGCCATAAGATGTTTGATAAGAATGATCCAGGCTCAGGCTGTGGTACATGCGAGGGCAGAATTAGGGCTAATGACATAACTATTTCCAACTGCCAGACTAAGGATGGCAAGATTATCGTATATGCCAGCGAAGCTAAGTTTACAGATGATCCTATCGAGGAAGAGTTCTTCGGTTGTGCAGGAGTATGCGAGATTAAGGACATGCAGGATAAGATGATTAAGCTAGCCCGCGGCGGCTTCAAGCACCATACCTCAGTAGGTCTTGGCCATTACAAGGAAGTCCTCAAGGAGGCCTTCACAACATATCTTGGATACGAGTGGGTTGATATTGACTAAATGATAGGGGGGGACAGGGACCCCCTATCAAAAAAGTGATATGGGGTCCCTGTCCCCCCTATCAAAATGGAGGAATGCCATGAAAATAGCAGGACTTGATATAGGTACAACGGGTTGTAAGTGTACCGTATTTGATGAAAAAGGAATAGAACTGGGTAAGTCTTACCGCGACTATCCTGTGAAGCGCAGGGTTGGCGGTCATGAGATAGATACATTGGCTCTCTTAGATGGTGTATATGCTGTAATCGGAGAGATGGCGGCTAAGTACCCTGATATAGCAGGTATCGGAGTTACGAGCTTCGGTGAGACTTTTGTATGTGTAGACGAGGCGGGTAATCCATTAGCTCCAGCTATGCTCTATACAGATCCAAGAGGTGCTGAAGAGTGTCAGTGGCTTGTAGATACCTTAGGAGCCAAGCATATAGCAGAGATTACTGGTGTAACACCTCATGAGATGTATGGCCTTCCTAAGATACTCTGGATTAAGAAGAATAAGCCTGAGATATATGAGCAGACCTGCCATATTCTTCAGATGGAAGACTTCGTAGTATTTACCCTCACTGATAATGCAGTAATTGATTATTCACTTGCTACAAGAAGTATGGCCTTTGATATTAATACTCTTGACTGGAGTGATGAGATATTAGAGGCAGCGGGCGTCGATAAGGCCCTTTTATCAAAGCCGGTTCCAACAGGAACAGATGCAGGCGAGATTACAGAGGAGACTTCTAAGAGAACAGGACTTGCTAAGACTACAAGAATAGTAGCAATCAGCCAGGATCAGGTATCAGCAGCTGTTGGTGCTGGAGCCTTTGGTGGCGAGGTAGGAGTAGATGGCGCAGGAACAGTTCAGTGTCTTACACCAATATTTGAGACAATTCCCGATGTTGATAAGATGATGCCAGGTAAGTATGTAATCGTTCCTTATGTAGTGCCAGGCAAGTATGTTACATATGCTTTTTCCTATACAGGCGGAGCCCTTATTCAGTGGTGTACTGATAATGTGGCTAAGAAGGAAAAGGAACTGGCAGCGGCAGAAGGGTTAAGTGTTAACGCACTGCTTGAGAGGCAGTATGCCGAGGGAAGACAGTCGGACGGCCTTGATCCTGATGGACCATCAGGCATGCTAGTGTTGCCACATTTTGCGGGAGCTGCAACACCTTACATGGATACAGGCAGCAAGGGTGT
>DCIU01000138.1:7566-13469 GCA_002317245.1 Lachnospiraceae bacterium UBA1718 | reverse complement strand
CTATTATCGAGGAATGCATTCAAAAGAGAGTTGTCAGATTCGATAAGACGGGGGATAATCATTACGATACAATCTCTGCTTTTATTAAGAGTATGAGAGGGTCGGATCCCGATGCAGTACTTTATTATCTGGCCAAAATGCTATATGCAGGTGAGGACGTGAAGTTCATCGCCAGACGTATTATGATATGTGCATCAGAGGATGTTGGCAATGCAGACCCACAGGCGCTTCAGGTTGCAGTTGCAGCAGCTCAGGCAGTTGAGAGAATAGGAATGCCGGAGTCGCAGCTAATCCTGGCACAGGCTGCCACATATGTGGCTACAGCCCCTAAGTCTAATGCATGCTGTGGAATATTTGACGCTATGGATGAAGTTAAGAAATCAGGATCACTTCCAATACCTACACACCTTCAGGATGCCCACTATAAGGGGGCACAGAAGTTAGGTCATGGTCTTGGTTATAAATACGCTCATGATTATAAGAATAACTATGTGAAGCAGCAGTATCTTCCATACGAGCTCACAGGCAGAGAATTCTACAAGCCATCAGGCAATGGTTATGAAGTAAAGATAAAAGAACATATGGCAAAAATAAAAAAAGAAGCTGAGGAGTAAGAAAGGAGTCATCACATGACAACAGGCGAAAAGGCAATGCAGCTGCATGAGCAGTGGCAGGGAAAAATCGAGACAGTAGCAAAGAGTAAGGTTAAGACAAGAGAAGATCTTGCATTAGCTTATACACCAGGTGTTGCTGAACCATGTAAGGTTATTGCAGAGGATAAGGAACTTGCTTACAAGTACACAATGAAGGCTAATACAATCGCAGTAGTATCTGATGGTAGTGCTGTTCTTGGACTTGGTAATATTGGTGCAGAGGCAGCTATGCCAGTTATGGAAGGTAAGGCAGTTCTCTTCAAGGAGTTCGGTGGAGTTAACGCTGTTCCAATATGTCTTGATACACAGGATACAGAAGAGATTATTAAGACTGTTACATATCTTGCTCCAACATTCGGAGGTATTAATCTTGAGGATATTTCGGCTCCAAGATGTTTCGAGATTGAGACAAGACTTAAGGAGACACTTGATATTCCAGTATTCCATGATGACCAGCACGGTACAGCTATTGTAGTATTATCAGCTACAATCAATGCTCTTAAGATCGTTAAGAAGGAGAAGGCTGACTGTAAGGTAGTAGTTAACGGTGCAGGTGCTGCAGGTGTTGCTATTGCTAAGCTGCTCCTTAACTATGGTTTCAAGAATGTAATTATGGTTGATAGAACAGGTGCTATTGCATCTGACAGAACAGACCTTAACTGGTCTAAGAAGGAGATGCTTGAGCTCTCTAATCCTAACGATGAGAAGGGTGGACTTGCAGATGTAATGAAGGGTGCGGATATCTTCGTTGGTGTATCTGCTCCTAATACATGTACTGCAGAGATGGTTAAGTCTATGAACTCTGATCCAATCATCTTCGCTATGTCTAATCCGGTTCCAGAGATTATGCCAGATGTTGCTAAGGCAGCAGGTGCAAGAATCGTTGGTACAGGACGTTCTGACTTCCCTAACCAGATCAACAACGTTGTTGCATTCCCTGGTATCTTCAAGGGTGCCCTTGAGGGAAGAGCTAAGCAGATTACTGAGGAGATGAAGTTAGCTGCAGCAGAGGCTATTGCAAGCCTTGTTTCTGATGATGAGCTCTGCGAAGATATGATTATGCCAGAGGCATTTGATCCAAGAGTAGCAGACCTTGTAGCAGAGGCTGTAAAGGCTCATATTTAAGGGAATAACCAGGCTTTTGGACATTAATTGATAAAAAATTATAAATTTTTAAAGAAAAAACCGAATTAGCTATAGCCAATTCGGTTTTTTTGTGTATAATGACGTATAAGAGATGTGTCACGCGATGCATCTATCTAGGAGGATATCATTTCGATATCACGTTTCCCGGGTTTTTATTGTTTTATTGATTTTTTAGCGACTAAGGAGATTTAATGACAAGAGAACAGTATGAAACACTTGCAATTGGCGATTTAAGAGCAATAGCAAGAACAAGAGGCGTAAAGAGCGTTTCTAAGAAAGTTAAGAACCAGCTTATCGACATCATGTGTGACATGGATGAATTAGAGAAGCTGAAGTCAACCCCAGACCCTGTATACGGAGGCGTGGACGAAGTTACACCAGCCTCTAAGGAAGTTAAGGCCACAGCCCCACAGACAGAGGATGCTGAGGGTGGTGAGACAGCAGCTAAGAGCATTGAAGAGCTCGACAGCGGAATTGAAGTAACTGGTGTACTTGAAGTAATGAATGAAGGCTTTGGTTTCATCAGAGCAGAGAATTACTTCCCAGGTGAGAATGATATCTATATTTCACCTAGTCAGATTAGAAAGTTCGGACTTAAAAAAGGCGATATGCTCTGTGGTAACACAAGAGTTAAGACAGCTACAGAGAAGTATTCAGCACTTTTATATGTTAAGTCTGTTAATGGACTTAATCCAGAGCTTGCAGCAGACAGAATGACCTTCGAGGATATGACACCAATCTTCCCAGAAGAGAAGCTGAAGTTAGAGACTCCTGGCTCATCCGTAGCCATGAGAATCATGGATATCATGTGCCCTGTAGGTAAGGGACAGAGAGGTATGATCGTATCTCCACCTAAGGCTGGTAAGACAACACTTCTTAAGGAAGTTGCTAAGTCTGTTAAGGCTAATAATCCTGAGATGCACTTAATCGTATTACTTATCGATGAGCGTCCAGAGGAAGTAACAGATATCCGCGAGGCTATTGAAGGACCTAACGTTGAGGTTGTATATTCTACATTCGATGAGCTTCCAGATCATCATAAGAGAATCTCAGAGATGGTTATGGAGAGAGCTAAGAGACTTGTAGAGCATAAGCTTGATGTAATGATTCTTATTGATTCCATCACAAGACTTACACGTGCTTACAACAACACAGTTCCACCATCAGGACGTACACTGTCAGGTGGTCTTGATCCTGTAGCACTCTATATGCCTAAGAAGTTCTTCGGTGCAGCAAGAAACATGAGAGAGGGCGGAAGCTTAACAATCCTTGCAACAGCACTGGTTGAGACAGGAAGCCGTATGGACGATGTAGTATACGAGGAATTCAAGGGTACTGGTAATATGGAAATCGTTCTCGACAGAAAGCTGTCTGAGAGAAGAGTATTCCCAGCTATTGATATCCTTAAGTCAGGTACAAGACGTGATGACCTTCTTCTCTCTGGTGAGGAGCAGGAGGCAGTATCATCAATCAGAAGAGCCTTCTCAGGTCTTAAGGCTGATGAAGCTGCTGATAAGGTTATTGATCTCTTCTCACGTACAAGAGACAATAAGGAATTCTGTCAGATGATTAAAAAGATGAATATCTTCTAAATTGGGTATTGCACTTATTTTTCGCCTATGCTAATATTATAGAGCTGTTTATTTAAACAGTAGCGGGTGAGAACATTAGTTTATTATTATATAGAATCAGAGAGGTGATAGCATGAGAGAAGGAATCCATCCAGATTACTACCAGGCTACAGTAACATGTAACTGCGGTAACACATTCGTAACAGGATCTACAAAGCCAGAAATTCACGTTGAAGTTTGTTCAAAGTGTCATTCATTCTACACAGGTCAGCAGAAGACTGCTAGAGCTGATGGACGTATTGATAAGTTCAACAAGAAGTACGGTGTTAAGGCTAACTAATAAGCGAAATAGTAAGGTTGAGGTCAGTGCGACCTCAACCTTTTCTTGTTTTGAGGGTTAAAATGGCTAAGAAGAAGAAAAAATTATGCGCTTCAGGTATTGGCGGTCAGGCAGTACTTGAGGGCGTTATGATGAAGAATAAGGAACTCTATGCGGTGTCTGTTCGCAAGCCGGATGGAGAGATAGAGGTTGACCAGGCTGAGTATCATAGCATTGCCCATGGACTTAAGATTGCCAAGGTTCCTTTCATAAGAGGCGTATTCAATTTCCTTGATTCGCTTATCCTGGGTATGAGAACACTTGACTTCTCTGCAAGCTTCTATGAGGACGAGAATGCCAAGGAGAGCAAGCTTGATAAGGCGTTCGGTGATAAGAGCGAGAAGGTATTCTCTATATTCACAGTATGCCTGTCACTGGTAATTGCAATTGCACTCTTCATGGTTCTTCCATACTATCTGTCTACATTCCTTGAGAAGTACGTTCGTAATGCTTCATTACTTACAATCTTCGAGGGATTAATAAGACTTGCAGTTTTTCTTGTATATATAGTTGCCATTACATGTATGAAGGACATCAGAAGACTCTACATGTATCACGGCGCTGAGCATAAGTGCATCAACTGTATCGAGAGAGGACGTACCCTTACAGTCAAGAATGTCAAGAAGTCTTCAAGGCTCCACAGACGCTGCGGTACAAGCTTCCTCTTATTCGTTATGGTAGTAAGTATTGTGGTATTCTTCTTCATTACAGTGGAGAATCCTGTATATAAGGTACTTCTGCGAATAGCTCTTCTTCCTGTTATTGCAGGAATTTCCTATGAGTTAATCAGACTTGCAGGACGTTCGGACAATGCAATTGTTCGTATACTGTCTGCTCCTGGTATGGGACTTCAGCTCCTTACAACCAAGGAGCCTGATGAGGATATGATAGAGGTTGCCATTAAGTCAGTCGAGGCAGTTTTTGACTGGAAGGCATTCTTAATTGAGAATTTCGACTACGAAGAGGGAGAATTCCGTGACCTGTAATGAGATGGTTAATTACCTGGTGGAGGAATTCACTAAGGCAGGGCTCCCGGAGCCTAAGTCAGATGCCTGTCTACTGATGGATTATCTGGCGGGGATGAACAGGAGTGCGTTGTTCATACATGCTAATGATCCCCTTGACCCAGAGACCGAGGACAAGCTGCGCGGGGCAGCCGCTAAGAGAATTAAGCGTATTCCCCTCCAGCATATAACTGGCTTCCAGAGCTTCATGGGCTTGGAGATTGCGGTTAACGAGCATGTGCTTATTCCAAGGCAGGACACCGAGGTGCTGGTGGAGGAGATTCTGAAGGAGGGCGCCAGCGGACTTCGCATACTGGATGTGTGCACGGGTTCGGGCTGTATTCTTCTGGGACTTCTGCATTATATGAATGGCTGTGAAGGAACAGGGCTTGATATATCAGCGGACGCCTTAGCTGTAGCAAGGGAAAACAGCAGGCGACTGGGTATTGCGGCCACGTTTATTCAAAGCGACTTATTCGACGGACTATCAGAGGACGAGGATAAGCAGAAATATGATATTATAGTATCGAATCCTCCATATATAAGGAGTGATGTGATACCAACTCTTATGGAAGAGGTAAGGGAACATGAACCGATGATAGCCTTAGATGGCTATGAGGACGGCCTCTACTTCTATCGTGAGATTATAGATAAGTGCCGTGATTATATAATGATTGGCGGTAAGCTCTATTTCGAGATTGGATATGATCAGGGGGCAGAGGTCAGTGGACTGATGGAGGAAGCTGGCTTCAAGTATGTTAAAGTGACTAAGGATCTATCTGGCAATGACAGAGTTGTAAGCGGTGAGTATTCGCTGGCCAGATAGTATTAATGAGAAAGCAGATGGAGGAACTATGTTCGACAAGCTTGATGATCTGATACGCAGATATGAAGAGATAATGAATGAGCTCAGCGAGCCGGGTGTAGCTAATGACCAGAGAAGATTTACTTCTCTTATGAAGGAACAGGCGGAGCTTACACCACTTGTTGAGGCATATAAGGAATACAAGCAGTGCAAGGCCGATGTAGAAGACAGCCTGTCAATGCTTGAGAGTGAGTCCGATGAAGAGATGCGTGAGATGCTCAAGGATGAGCTTAATACAGCCAAGAAGAGAATAGAGGAACTTGAGGAGACACTTAAGATTCTTCT
>DCIU01000138.1:5852-7516 GCA_002317245.1 Lachnospiraceae bacterium UBA1718 | reverse complement strand
GTTATTGTGGAGATCAGAGCAGGTGCTGGTGGAGATGAAGCAGCACTGTTCGCAGCTGAGATCTACAGAATGTATATCCATTACGCCGAAGGTCGCCGCTGGAAGGTGGAGACTATGGAGATGGAAGAGATTGGTATCGGTGGTATGAAGTCAGTAACCTTCATGATTACAGGCCAGGGCGCATACTCAGTAATGAAGTATGAGTCAGGTGTTCACCGCGTGCAGAGAGTACCTGAGACAGAGTCTGGTGGACGTATTCATACATCGACTATCTCAGTTGCAGTACTTCCAGAGGCTGAGGATGTGGACGTTGTAATCGATGAGAAGGATATCAGAATCGATGTAATGAGAGCATCAGGAGCAGGTGGACAGTGTGTCAATACAACTGACTCGGCTGTACGTCTTACTCATATGCCAACGGGTATTGTTATCTATTCTCAGACTGAGAAGGACCAGCATCAGAATAAGGCCAAGGCCTATGCACTCCTTCGTACCAAGCTCTATGACCTTGAACTTCAGAAGGCTCATGATGCAGAGGCAGACCTTCGTAAGAGCCAGGTAGGTACTGGTGACAGATCTGAGAAGATTCGTACATACAACTTCCCTCAGGGACGAGTAACAGACCATAGAATTAATCTTACTCTGTATAAGCTTGATAAGATAATGAATGGAGATATTCAGGAGATTCTTGATGCTTGTATCGCAGCTGATCAGGCTGCCAAGCTCCTCAAGATGAATAATGCTAATTAATATACTGACAGTCACGTTACCACACGTGACTTTTAGTATTTCTAAGGAAAGTAGGAAATTAACATGACTAAGGTATTTATTGATGGTGGAGAGGGCACAACAGGCCTTCGTATATTAGAGAGATTCGAGTGTAGAGACGACGTCGAATTAATCAAGATTGATCCAGAGCTCCGTAAGGACCCTGCTGAGAGAAAGAGGCTTATTAATGCCTCTGATATTACCTTCTTATGCCTGCCTGATGCGGCAGCAATTGAGGCAGTAAGTCTGCTTGATTCAGACAATGACCATACAGTAATCATTGATGCCTCCACTGCTCACAGGACTAACGAGGGCTGGGCTTACGGCCTTCCAGAGCTTGGAAGCGACTTCAGGGACAAGATTAAGAATGGCAACAGAATTGCAGTTCCAGGCTGCTATGCTTCGGGCTTCAACATGATTGTCTACCCACTTGTTAAGTCGGGAATTATTGATGGCGACTATCCGGTTACCTGCACAGCTCTGTCTGGTTATTCAGGAGCTGGCAAGAAAGCTATTGCCCTCTATGAATCAGAGGATAAGACCGAGGACTTATATGCTCCAAGAGAGTATGCACTAAGCCAGAGTCATAAGCACCTTAAGGAGATGAAGGCAATCTCAGGGCTTAACTTCGAGCCTGCCTTCACACCGGTTGTAGACGACTACTACTGCGGAATGGTTGTATCGGTTCCAGTCTTTAGCCGCCTGTGTAAGATGAAGAAGACTCCAGAGGAGCTTCATAAGATATATGATGACTTCTACAAGAATGAGAAGTTCATTACTGTTATGCCATTTGGTTCAGAGGCTGAGGGTAATAATTTCTTCGCAGCCAATGCCTATGCGGGAAGAGATGATGCCCAGATCTATATAACAGGTAATGAGGACAGGCTGCTTATTAC
>DCIU01000138.1:795-5728 GCA_002317245.1 Lachnospiraceae bacterium UBA1718 | reverse complement strand
GAATTAGCTAAATATGAAGACGATAGGGTAATTGAACAGTTATCAGCCCTCTTGGAAACAGGAAGATTCATTCCCTTAATTACCGGCAGGTATAAGCTTGGCACGGATGGGGAAGTGTATGAGTCTTTTAAGTTTTTGGACACGGTTACTTTTATGTATGTAAGAGAGGGCACCATCAAGGTAACTATTGAAAAAGAAGAGGCGACTGTAGCTGCTAACAGCGGAATATGCATCAAGATGGGAGTTGGCTATAAGGTTACTTCCGTAGGGGATGTAGCTGCAGAGGTGGCCATTGTAATATTCCATCAGTCTGCTATATTCGGCATGGGAACTACTGCTATGTCTGCCAAATACAGGAATCCTGCCGCATATGCCAAGACTCCTAACTATTCAGTCTTCAACTGCAAGACAGGAGTAGGACTCTCTATTACCAAGGTGCTGGATGATATATGGTATTTTAAGAAAGAGGAGAGCCTGGGATGGGAACTGGCTGTTAAGGGAAGCCTCTGTTATCTCTGGTATCTTACTATAGAGATGTACAGGCCAATACCTGCCAAGGCAGCCCAGAAGAGAGCCAGCAACGATGAGTTCAGGATCAAAAAAGCTATCGATTATATTGACCAGCACTATATGGATACAATTACTCTTGAGGATATTGCGGAGAGCCTTCACATAAGTAAGAGTGAATGCTGCAGATGCTTCAAGCGTGTAATGGACCTGTCTCCAATAGAGTACGTTATGAGGCTCAGAATATACACTGCGGCAGCTATACTTGGCGATCCTGCCAGCGAGGCTCCTAATATATCTGATCTCGCTACGGCCACAGGTCATAATAATATCAGCTATTTTATTAAGACATTTAAGAAATACATGGGTGTTACACCGAAGGAATACAGAGAGCAGGCTGTAAAGAACAGTGACTGGGTAGCCGGCGGCACATCCATCTAGGGAATATGAATCCAATAGAAGAGTATTACGGAAAATTTAATGAGGAGAAGAGATTCGACTCAAGACACGGTCAGGTAGAGTACAGGGTTACCTGTAAGTACTTAAGACAGATTCTTGATGAACTTGAGAAGAATCGAGCCAAAGAGGATATTAAGATATTCGATATTGGAGCAGGTACTGGAAGATACTGTGTTCCCCTGGCAGAGGAGGGATACGACCTATCGGCTATTGAACTTGTTAAGCATAATCTTGGCAGGCTTAAGGCTAAGTCAGACAAGGTTAAGGCAAGGCAGGGAGATGCCAGGAATCTTAAGAAGTATCCGGATGGAGAGTATGATATTACTCTTGTATTCGGACCTATGTACCATCTATTCTCCCATGAGGATAAGCTGCAGGTACTTAATGAAGCCAAGAGGGTAACCAAGCCAGGTGGATACATACTTGTGGCCTACTGTATGAATGAATACGGCGTAGTAATGTATGCCCTTAATGAGGGTCACCTGGGAGAACTGGTGAAGAGTGGCCGATTAACAGAGGACTACCATTGCCAATCCCAGATAGAAGACCTCTATGATTATGTAAGGATAGAAGACATAGACAGACTTAATAAGGACGCGGGGCTAAGAAGAGAGAGGATTATCACTCCTGATGGACCTACTAATTTCATCAGACCTGCAATTAAGTCATTGACTGAGGAAGAATTCGAACTGTATATTAAATATGTGGAGACTATTGCTGAACGAATGGATATGATTGGTGCAGCAGCTCATACAGTGGACATTCTTAGGAAGAATTGAGAATTACCTGGAGGATAATAGTGATTAAGAGAACCATTAATCACAATAGAATAATGACAGTATTAGCCATAGGCTTAATAGCCGCACTTTTACCAGGATGTGGCGTAGCTAAGGCTAAGGGAGATACCCTGGCTGCCTATGAACAGCTGGAGGCTCTGGAATACGAGGGAGCTCTTGCTGCGCTGGATATGGCAGAGGAATCTGGCGAGAACAAGGCGCTTATTGCGAGGGCAAGAGGAATTGCCTGCATGGGACTTGCTGAGTATGAGGAGGCGCTTAGCTACTTCAATGAGTGTCTGTCATACAGTGACTGGCGTATAGATGAGATGGACTTCGATGTGAATTATTATATGGCTGATGCCTATGAGAAGTTATCTGACTATGTATCAGCGGCTCAGACATATACAGCTATACTTGACCTTAAGGAGAGAGAGGTGCTGGCCCACTACAGGCGTGGAGTTGATTACCTCTATATGAACGACCATGACGCTGCCATTGTGGATTTCGGCAGGGCCCTGGAGATTGCTCCTGATGATTATGATCTTAGAATTGAGATAGCAGGTCGACTTAGTGAGAATGGATACGAGGATGAAGGTCAGAGATATCTGGAGGACTTCTTAGCTGAGAAGGAGAAGAAGTTATCTGACTACGATAAGGGAAGAATCTACTTCTACTTAGAGGATTATGAGTCGGCTAAGTCCTATTTTGAGGAGGCCAGGGATGAGGATGACCAGAATACAATCCTCTTCTTAGGTAAGACCTACGAGATGTTAGGCGATTACAACTATGCCACAAGTACTTATCAGAACTATCTGACCAAGCATCCTGAGGCAGCAATAATATATAACCAGTTAGGAATGGCCAGAATTCAGTCTGGAGATTATGCCGGTGCCAAGGAGGCTTTCTCAACAGCCAAGAGTCTGGGTAACACAGGTATTGATCAGACACTCGCCTTCAATGAGATAGTAGCCAGTGAGTATACTGGGGACTTCCAGACCGCAAGAAACCTGATGGATGCTTACCTTAAGAAGTATCCTGATGATGAGGAGGCGCAGAGAGAGAACATATTCCTATCCACAAGATAATTAAAGCACAATATGTAGTGAGATTTAGTTAAATTTAGCCACTATATATTGTGCTTTTTCGTTGACTTTGACAGGCTCGAATGTTACTATTAATTCGGTGGGTGTTTTTCGCCTGCGAGGGTTAAAATTGTATTGAGATTTGGAGAACAAGATGATTCGAGTAATCAAGAGAGACGGGGAAGAAGCAGATTTTACATTATCTAAGATTAGCGATGCGATTATTAAGGCATTCCATGCTACAGATGTTCAGTATACTAATGATGTGGTTGATTTATTAGCACTCAGAGTTACTGCAGATTTTCAGGTTAAGGTTAAGGATGATGCAATTTCGCTTGAGGATATTCAGGACAGCGTTGAGAGAGTATTAGAGCAGGCTGGATACACAGAGGCAGCTAAGGCTTTCATCTTATATCGTAAGCAGCGTGAGAAGCTTCGTACAATGAAGTCTACAATTCTTGATTACAAGGATGTAGTTAATAACTATGTTAAGGTTGAGGACTGGAGAGTTAAGGAGAATTCTACTGTTACATATTCAGTAGGTGGTCTTATCTTAAGCAATTCTGGTGCCGTTACAGCTAATTACTGGTTATCAGAGATCTATGATGAGGAGATCGCTAAGGCTCATCGTAATGCTGATATCCATATTCATGATCTGTCTATGCTTACAGGCTACTGCGCAGGATGGTCACTTAAGCAGCTGATCAAGGAAGGTCTTGGTGGAATCACAGGTAAGATTACATCAGCTCCTGCAGCTCACTTATCTGTACTCTGCAACCAGATGGTTAACTTCCTTGGTATTATGCAGAATGAATGGGCTGGCGCTCAGGCATTCTCTTCATTTGATACATATCTTGCTCCATTCGTTAAGGTAGATAACTTAAGCTATCCAGAGGTTAAGAAGTGCATTGAGGCATTTATCTATGGCGTTAATACACCAAGTAGATGGGGTACTCAGGCACCATTCTCTAATATTACTCTTGACTGGACAGTACCTGCAGACCTTGCAGAGCTTCCTGCAATCGTAGGTGGCGAGGAGATGGACTTCTGCTACAAGGATTGTAAGGCAGAGATGGATATGGTTAATAAGGCCTTCATCGAGACTATGATCGAGGGCGATGCCAACGGACGTGGATTCCAGTATCCAATTCCTACATACTCTATCACAAGAGACTTCGACTGGTCAGATACAGAGAACAACAGACTTCTCTTCGAGATGACAGCTAAGTATGGTACACCATACTTCTCTAACTATATTAATTCGGACATGGAGCCATCAGATGTAAGAAGTATGTGCTGCAGACTTCGTCTTGACCTTCGTGAGCTTCGTAAGAAGTCCGGCGGATTCTTCGGTTCGGGCGAGAGCACAGGCTCTGTTGGTGTTGTTACTATCAACATGCCACGTATTGCCTACCTTGCTTCTGACAAGGATGACTTCTATAAGAGACTTAATAAGATGATGGACATCGCTGCAAGATCTCTTAAGATCAAGAGAGGTGTCATCACCAAGCTTCTTAATGAGGGCTTATATCCTTATACAAGAAGATACCTTGGTACCTTCAATAACCACTTCTCAACAATCGGTCTTATCGGTATGAATGAGGTGGGACTGAATGCTAACTGGCTCAGAGCAGACATGACTGATCCACGTACTCAGGAGTTCACTAAGGAAGTACTTAATCATATGCGTAACCGCTTAAGCGATTACCAGGAGCAGTACGGAGACCTCTACAATCTTGAGGCTACTCCAGCTGAGAGTACTACATACCGTCTTGCTAAGCATGACCGTAAGCAGTGGCCACAGATTAAGACAGCAGGCAAGCCTGGAGATACACCTTACTATACTAATTCATCACATCTGCCAGTTGATTACACAGCAGATATCTTCGATGCATTGGATATTCAGGATGAGCTTCAGACATTATATACATCTGGAACAGTATTCCACGCATTCTTAGGTGAGAAGCTTCCAGACTGGAAGGCAGCAGCAGACCTTGTTAAGACAATTGCTGAGAACTACAGACTTCCATACTTCACAATGTCTCCTACCTACTCTATCTGTAAGACACACGGATACTTAAGTGGAGAGCAGACAGTATGTCCACA
>DCIU01000138.1:0-682 GCA_002317245.1 Lachnospiraceae bacterium UBA1718 | reverse complement strand
GAGTACGACATCGAGAACTCATCACTTAAGAGACCGATTAGTACAGTAGTTACTCTCTCTGATTATGCAGAGGATGTAAGGGTAGAGGTTAAGGCACCAGAAGATGTTAAGTACCTCTTCACTACCAAGACATGTCCTAACTGCAAGTTAGCTAAGGAGTATCTTAAGAACGTAGATTATATCCTGATTGATGCTGAGGAGAATATGGAGCTTGCTTCCAAGTATGGCATCATGCAGGCACCAACACTTGTAACAGTTAATGGTGATTCGTTTAAGAAGTATGTTAATGCAAGCAACATTAAGAGATTTGCGGACGAGTTCAATATGAGTGTAAGATAAGTGAATTTTAATAAAGAACGAACCGGGCTGGGGGTATTTACTTCCAACCCATTCGTTATGTATAGGGATAGGAATTATTAATGACGCATTGCGTCTAGAAGGAGATATGAGATGATTAACAAATTAGTAGAAGGAATTAAGAAGACGGGTGCACCAATTGTTGTGGGTCTTGATCCAACAATGAAGCTCATTCCTAAGAGCATTATGGATAAGGCTATCTCAGAGCATGGTGAGAGCTTAGAGGCAGCAGGTGCAGCAATCTGGGAATATAACAAGGGCCTTGTGGATGCCATCGCGGATCTGGTTCCAGCTGTTAAGCCACAGATCGCTATGTATGAGCAGT
>DCIU01000083.1:6764-7321 GCA_002317245.1 Lachnospiraceae bacterium UBA1718 | reverse complement strand
CTGCTTAGGGCTGATATTATGCTGATGTCTTGAATATTAGGGCACGATGGGGTAATATAAAGTCGGTATTTTGTATTCATTTTTACTTATATATATTTAATTGCATGGAGGTAATATGCAGGAATTAGGTAACACACAGTTTTTTAAAGTAGAAGCTGATAAGGAGATTAGCGTTAAGAGTGTTCTCAAGGCAGCATTTGACGCAATGACAGAAAAGGGTTATAACCCTGTTAATCAGATTGTAGGTTATATCATGTCTGGCGACCCAACATATATCACAAGCCACAAGGGCGCAAGAAACATGATTATGAAGGTTGAGAGAGATGAACTTGTGGAGGAGCTCTTCAAGGATTATATCGTTAACAATAACTGGAGCAACTAATTAATATGAGAATACTCGGACTTGATTTCGGTTCCAAGACATGTGGCGTGGCCATAAGTGACCCATTATATATCACTGCCCAGGGACTCGAGATAATTAGAAGAGATAAGCCTAATCATTTACGTCAGACCTTATCCAGAATCGAAGAGATTATAGAGGAGTATGAGATTGAGGA
>DCIU01000083.1:1360-6664 GCA_002317245.1 Lachnospiraceae bacterium UBA1718 | reverse complement strand
ACTGGCCTTACTGTTACGCTGTGGGATGAGAGACTTACCACAGTTGCAGCAGACCGACTTATGATGGAAGCTGGAGTGAGACGCGAACATCGTAAGGATTACGTAGACCAAATCGCGGCCACTTTTATATTACAGGGCTTCTTGGATAGAAGGAATTTCGACAAATTGTAGGAGTAAGACGATGAAATTAGATAAGATTACATTCTGCCCAGATGGAGATGCACCAGTAGAATTCTATGTACTGGAGCAGACAAGAATCGCGGGCGTTAATTATATACTTGTTACAGATTTCGAGGAGGGTGACGGAGAGGCATTAATCCTTAAGGATATGGCTGATGAGAGCTCTACTGAGAGCGTATATCAGATTGTATCCGATGACAATGAGCTTAATGCTGTTGCTGGTGTCTTCGAAGATCTGTTGGAGGATGTTAAATTTGTACAGGAATAATGAAGGAAATAATTCCAAGCTGAAGATTATTCCACTTGGTGGATTAGAGCAGATTGGAATGAACATAACAGTCTTCGAATATGAAGACAGTATCGTGGTTGTAGACTGCGGACTTAGCTTCCCTGATGATGATATGCTGGGTGTTGATCTGGTAATACCTGATATTACGTACCTTGCTGACAACATAGAGAAGGTTAAGGGATTCGTAATTACCCATGGACATGAGGACCACATTGGTGCTCTTCCATACATACTTAAGGACATTAATGTTCCAGTATATGCTACAAGACTTACCAAGGGACTTATTGACCGAAAGTTAGAAGAGCATAATCTGAAGGAATCATGTCAGGTTATTCAGACTGAATTTGGTAAGACAAAGGCAATTACTCTTGGCCAGTTTAGAATTGAGTTCATAAGAACTAATCATAGTATCGTTGATGCCGCAGCGTTAGCAATAAGCTCACCTGCGGGTATTGTTGTGCATACAGGAGATTTCAAGGTTGATTACACACCTGTATATGGTGATTCAATTAATCTTCAGAGATTTGCAGAGCTTGGTAAGAAAGGTGTGCTTGCACTTATGTGCGACTCAACTAATGCTGATAGACCAGGCTTCACTCAGTCTGAGAAGACTGTTGGTAAGACTATCAACAGTATCTTCGCTGACCATGAGGATAGAAGAATAATCATTGCTACCTTTGCCTCTAACGTAGACAGAGTGCAGCAGATTATTAACTCAGCCTACAAGTATGGCCGTAAGGTAGTACTCGAGGGACGTAGTATGGGCAATATCATCGAGACTGCCCAGAATCTTGGATGTATCCAGATTCCTGAGAATACTATAATCCCAGTAGAGTCACTTAAGGACTACGCTCCAGAGAAGACAGTAATTATTACTACTGGTAGTCAGGGCGAGAGTATGGCTGCCTTAAGTAGAATGGCTTCAGATACTCACAGGAAGATATCAATTGACAGTAATGACCTGATTATCTTCTCATCTCATCCAATTCCAGGTAATGAGAAACCTGTTACCAAGAGTATCAATGCTCTTCTTGCCAAGGGAGCTGAAGTTATATTCCAGGATGCCCATGTATCAGGCCATGCCTGCCAGGAGGAGATTAAGTTAATCTATACACTGGTTCATCCTAAGTATGCAATTCCGGTTCATGGAGAGTATAAGCACCTCATTGCTCAGAGACAGCTGGTTGAAGAGCTTGGCATGGTGAAGAAGAAGGATAGCTTCATTCTTTCCAGTGGTGATGTATTGGAACTTGATAAAGATTCGGCAGCAATCACAGGCAGGGTACAGGTTCAGCCTGTACTTGTTGACGGATTGGGCATAGGTGATGTCGGTAATGCGGTACTCAGAGACCGTCAGGTATTATCTGAGAATGGTATCGTAATGGCCTTCTTAGCCCTGGATTCAAATATGGGCGAGCTGGCAGCAGAGCCACAGATTATTACAAGAGGCTTCATCTACGTCCGTGAATCCGATGATATTATGCAGGAGATGTTAGAGCTGTTAATATCTACCACTGAGGAGCTCTGCGAGAAGGGAATAACAGATATCCCTAGAATGAGAAATGCCCTGAGAGATGCTCTCAGCAACTATATATGGAAGAAGATGAATCGACGTCCAATGATTATGCCGATCATCATGGAGGTTTAGTTAAATGCTTGAAAAGATTAAAGACATAGTACTGTCAGTTTTCTCCATAGCAGTTAAGGTAATTATTGTAATAATCGCCGCAATGTTTATCTATAAGTATGCACTTATAGCCTTCGACTACGGACACAGAATATTCAGCGAAGAGCCAATGGCTACAGGCGAGGGCCGCAAGGTCACTGTTACAATCGGCTCTGATATGGATGTTAATGATATTGGACAGCTTCTTGAGAATAAGGGTCTTATCAGAGATGCCAAGTTATTTGTGCTTCAGGAGAGACTGTCTGAGTGCCATGACAAGATTCAGCCAGGCGAGTATGAGCTCACCACAGCTATGACGGCTGAGGAGATGATGGTCATTATGTCCGATGGATATGTGGAGACCACCCCTGAAGAGGAGGATGCGGTTGCCAGCCCAATGGCTCCTGGAGATGATGATGCATTCAGCTTCGATGATGAACAGGGGACCTCAGAGGACGATTCCGTACCAGAAGGTTACGAGCCAATGGGAGAGGGAGAAGAATGATCGTTGAAGAGAGAATGCTTACCTTCATCAATTCCCTGGATGCCGGCAATCCTGACTACTTAAATGAACTTGAGAAGTACGCCCTTGACACCTATGTGCCAATTATCCGCAAGGATATGCAGGCCTATCTGAAGTTCCTGCTTCGTAGTCACAGACCTAAGAAGATACTGGAGGTTGGTACAGCTGTGGGCTTCTCCGCACTGCTTATGAGCGAGTATGCGCCAGAGGCACAGATTACCACCATTGAGAATTACGAGAAGAGAATTCCCATCGCCAGGGAGAACTTCGTTAAGTATGGTAAAAGTGACCGCATTAAGCTTATCGAAGGAGACGCGATGGAAGTCTTACCGACTCTTACGGACACCTATGACTTCATATTCATGGATGCCGCTAAGGGACAATATATTAACTATCTGCCAGAGATAATGAGATTATTATCTGTTGGCGGACTGCTTGTATCTGATAACGTCCTTCAGGATGGAGACATTATTGAGAGTAAGTATGCAGTAGTCAGACGTGATCGCACAATTCACACCAGAATGCGCGATTATCTGTATGAACTCAAGCATATGGAGGGACTTACTACAGCTATACTGCCAGTTGGAGATGGCGTAACTGTAAGTGTTAAGGAAGCTTAAGTCGCATAGATTTTGGCAAGAAAATAGAGGAAAAATGAGAGAGACAGAGTTACTCATACCTGCAAGTAACCTTGAGGTGCTTAAGGAAGCAGTAATATTCGGAGCGGATGCTGTATATATAGGCGGTGAGGCCTTCGGACTTCGTGCCAAGGCTAAGAACTTCACTAAGGACGATATGAGAGAGGGAATTGCCTTCGCTCATGAGCACGGGGTGAAGGTCTATGTTACGGCTAATATTCTAGCTCATAATTACGACTTGGAGGGTGCCAGAGAGTACTTCAGGGAGCTTAGGGATATTAAGCCTGATGCCCTTATTATTGCAGACCCAGGTATGTTCATGTTGGCTAAGGAGGAGTGTCCGGAGATAGACAGACACATCTCGACACAGGCTAACAATACCAATTATCTTACATATAAGTTCTGGTACGACCAGGGTGCTACAAGAGTGGTATCAGCAAGAGAATTATCTCTTACAGAGATTAAGGAGATCAGGGACAACATTCCTGAGGATCTGGAGATTGAGAGCTTCATTCATGGAGCTATGTGCATATCATATTCGGGCAGATGCCTGCTTAGTAACTACTTCACGGGCCGTGATGCCAATCATGGAGCCTGCACACATCCCTGCAGATGGAAGTATGCAGTTGTGGAGGAGCAGCGACCAGGTGAGTATTTACCTGTATATGAGAACGAGAGAGGAACATATATCTTCAATAGCAAGGACCTGTGCATGATTGAGCACATCCCGGATATTATTGATGCGGGCATTGATTCCCTGAAGATTGAGGGACGTATGAAGACAGCCTTATATGTAGCGACTGTTGCCCGTACATACCGCAAGGCTATTGATGATTATCTTGAATCACCTGATAAGTATTATGCCAATATGGACTGGTACAAGGCTGAGATCAGCAAGTGTACCTATCGTCAGTTCACAACAGGATTTTTCTATGGCAAGCCATCTGAGGACGCTCAGGTATATGGCTCTAATACTTATATAAATGAATATATATATCTTGGCATTGTCTACGATGTGGATGAGAGAGGACTCGCTCACATCGAACAGAGGAATAAGTTCTGTAAGGATGATGTAATCGAGATTATGAAGCCAAATGGTGAGAATGTGTCCACTAGAGTGGAAGCTATCTATGACGCTGATGGTAATGAGGTGGAGTCAGCTCCACATCCACAGCAGCAGCTATATGTTAAGTTGAGTGAGCAGGCAGAAGCTTATGATATCTTAAGGGTGGCTAAGACTGAGTAGCAGGCACTTTTACCAATAATTTATTAACAGACTTGAACGATGCAGAAGGGATAGTCAGTTCGGAGGAAAAATGAACGTAGAAGAGTTATTTGGCAGTAATGTATTCTCGCTGGGCACGATGAAGGAGCGCCTTCCTAAGGAAGTATATGAGGAAGTCGAGAACATCATTGAGCACGGTGGGGAGATGTCTAAGGAGACAGCGGATGTTGTAGCCAGAGCCATGAAGGAATGGGCAATTGAAAAAGGCGCTACACATTACACCCACTGGTTCCAGCCACTTACAGGTATAACAGCTGAGAAGCACGACGCTTTCGTTACCCATCCTAATAAGGACGGTAAGATGCTTATGGAGTTCAGAGGTAAGGAGCTCATCAAGGGTGAGCCTGATGCTTCATCATTCCCATCAGGTGGACTTCGTGCAACATTCGAGGCCAGAGGATATACAGCCTGGGATATTACTTCTCCTGCCTTTGTCAAGGAGAGTGCAACTGGTCCAATCCTCTGTATTCCAACAGCATTCTGCTCTTATACTGGAGAGTCCCTTGATAAGAAGACCCCACTCTTAAGATCAATGGAAGCTCTTAGCAAGCAGGCTGTAAGAATTGTTAGATTATTCGGCAACACAGAGGCTACTAAGGTTACAGCATCTGTTGGTGCTGAGCAGGAATATTTCCTTGTTGACCAGTCCAAGGCAGAGCTTAGAGAAGACCTTATCTTCGCAGGACGTACTCTGTTCGGCGCTCCAGCCCCTAAGGGACAGGA
>DCIU01000083.1:0-1340 GCA_002317245.1 Lachnospiraceae bacterium UBA1718 | reverse complement strand
ATGGATGATCACTACTTCGGTGTAATCCGTGAGAGAATTGGTGCATTCATGGCAGATGTTAATGTTGAGCTCTGGAAGCTTGGCGTAACATCTAAGACCCAGCATAATGAAGCAGCTCCAGCCCAGCACGAGCTTGCTCCTATATATGAATCAGCTAATGTAGCTGTAGACCACAACCAGCTTGTAATGGAGACACTGAAGCGAGTTGCATACAAGCATGGTCTCCGTTGCCTCTTACATGAGAAGCCATTCGCAGGAGTTAATGGTTCTGGTAAGCACAACAACTGGTCTATTACAACAGATAACGGTGTTAATCTTCTTGAGCCAGGCGAGAGCCCTAATGAGAACGTTCAGTTCCTCTTAGTACTTGCTTGTATCATGAAGGCTGTTGATACACATGCCGACCTGCTTCGTCAGAGCGCATCTAATGTTGGTAATGATAACAGACTTGGAGGCTTCGAGGCTCCACCAGCTATTATCTCAATGTTCCTTGGAACCCAGCTTGAGGATGTGGTTAGACAGCTTGTTGAGACAGGTGCTGCTCATAATCTTATCGAAGGTGGTACTCTTCAGACTGGTGTATCTACCCTTCCTGATTTCGAGAAGGATGCTACAGATAGAAACCGTACATCGCCATTTGCCTTCACAGGTAATAAGTTCGAATTCCGTATGGTTGGTAGTGAAGATTCTATCGGAAGTCCTAATACAACCCTTAATGCTATTGTTGCTGAAGCCTTCTGTGAGGCAGCTGACAGACTTGAGGCTGCTAAGGACTTTAACATGGAAGTCCACGATATTATTAAGGAATACATGACCAAGCACCAGAGAATTATCTTCAATGGTGACGGTTATTCAGCAGATTGGGTTGAGGAAGCAGCAAGACGTGGCCTTCCTAATATCCCATCAATGGTTGAGGCAGTTGGTACTCTTACAACTGAGAAGTCTATCAAGCTCTTCGAGAAGTTTGGAATCTTCACCAAGTCCGAACTTGAGAGTAGGGCTGAGATTCTCTACGAGACATATGCCAAGACTATTAATATTGAAGCATTAACAATGGTAGATATGGCCAATAAGCAGTTCGTTCCTGCAGTAATTTCTTACTGCGGCGACCTTGCTAATTCAGTTAATGCCATGAAGAGCGCTGGCGCAGATGTATCTGTTCCATCAGCCCTCCTTAACCGTGTTACCGGTCTTCTCAATGATATGCAGGCTAATAGAATTAACCTTAGCGACATCGAGAAGAAGGGCCAGGCTATGGAGCGTGGCAAGGACCAGGCCTTCTACTATCGCCAGAATGTGGTTCCAGCAATGGAAGCCCTCCGTAAGACTGTTGACGAGCT
>DCIU01000135.1:8585-8929 GCA_002317245.1 Lachnospiraceae bacterium UBA1718 | reverse complement strand
TATCTAGACTCTCTGAAGTATGACTGGCCAAGGGAAGCAGGTGGCTGATTCTCTCGCTTGTTACGCATACTTGAGGCGATTAAGACGATTAAAGTTACGATGTATGGGAGCATCTTGTAGAGCTCCTTAACTTCCATATGCTCCATACCTGTTGGTATGTACATATAGAGGATATATAATCCACCGAAGAGGATTGAAGAGAAGATACTTACATCTGGTCTCCAGATTGTGAAGATAACAAGAGCGATAGCAAGCCATCCTCTGTCACCGAAAGCATCGTTACTCCATACACCACAAGCGTAGTCCATAACATAGTAGAGACCACCGATACCAGCAATCATACA
>DCIU01000135.1:5487-8420 GCA_002317245.1 Lachnospiraceae bacterium UBA1718 | reverse complement strand
AAGAAACCATAGGATAAGAATATGGCACCAAACCAGCCAGCTGACTGAGCAATTGGCAATCTTGCACTGAAGTAAGCACTTGTCTTGGACAGTGCAATTGAAGGAACGTCTGCTCCAGAGATCTTGATTAGGGATCCACCGAAGAAGTTACCAATTCCTACACCGAAGGTTGTCATGGCAAGACCTGTTACGTTCTGGTTGGCTCTAAGGGATACTGTAAGGAAGCAGTATAAGAGTCCCATAAGCAAGGAACCAAGTAATGAACATAACATTGGAATGGCAATTGCAAGGAAGCCATTCATGCTTCCGCTCTGCTCATAGAAGAATCCACCGATAACTCCGGCAATTCCGCCAACATACATTACACCAGGAATACCAAGATTAAGGTTACCTGATTTCTCAGTAATAATCTCACCAGTACTACCATATAAAAGAGGGATACCCTGACCCACTGCTCGTGGAATGAATGAAATCAAAAACTCAAACATTATTCATTACCCCCTTTCTTCTTATTAAACACAATTCTGTATGAAATAAAGAACTCACATCCAATAATAAAGAACAGGATAATACCTGTCAGAATATCTGAGAAGGACTGATTAAGCTCAAATACTGTAGCAATCTCGCCAGCACCTCTTCCAAGGAAGATGATAAGGAAGCTTGTGAAAATCATTGCTATAGGATTGAACTTGGCAAGCCACGAAACCATGATGGCTGTGAAGCCCTGTCCACCAACAATGGTTGTTGTAATTGTATGGTTAATACCACCAACAAGGAGAAGGCCTGTAAGTCCGCAGAGGGCTCCTGAGAGAATCATTGTACGAATGATAACTCTCTTAACCTTGATACCAACGTAAGCCGCTGTTCTCTCACTCTCACCAACTACACATACTTCATATCCATGCTTGCTGTAGTAGATATATACATAGAGGAAAGCTGTAATGGCAAGACCAACTATGATACTGAGTAAGTATTTGTTACCAACTTCTGGCAACCAGCCTACCATTGACTTCTGATTAATGATACCAATCTTACCAGCACCCTTCGGATTCTCCCATACGATAATGAAGTATGCCACTATCTGAGTAGCAATATAGTTCATCATAAGGGTTGCCAGGGTCTCGTTGGTATTCCATATAGCCTTACATAATCCAGGAATAAGAGCCCAGATTGCTCCAGCTAACATACTTGTAATAATCATTAAGAGGATTACAACTGCATTAGGAAGCTTACTTCCAAGAGTAATCATGCAGGCGCCTGCTGCCAGACCGCCAATAATTACCTGACCTTCAGCACCACAGTTCCAGAATCTCATTCTGAAGGCTGGTGTGATTGCAAGGGAAATAAGTAATAATATGGCCACATTTTGCAAGGTAACCCAGGTCTTCCTGGCGGAACCAAAGGCTCCTGTTACCATAGTTGCATATACAGATAATGGGTTGTCACCTGTTAATGCGAAGGTGATAATTCCACACACTACTAAGGCTGCAAGGATGGCTACTAATCTAATTGCCCAGGCTTTTGCCCTGGTAATATCATCTCTCTTAACTACATGGAAAAGAGGCTCTTTAACTTTACTATTCATTAGCGTCCTCCCCTCCAAGCTTAGTCATCATCATACCAACTTCATTCTTATCAGCAGTCTTACCATCAACAATTCCACTTACCTGACCGTCGCAGAGAACCAGGATTCTGTCTGACAGCTGAAGGAGAACGTCTAAGTCCTCACCAACGAAGATAACAGCAACACCCTTAAGCTTCTGGGCATTGATAAGGTCATAAATGGCATATGATGAGTTAATATCAAGACCTCTTACGGCATAGGCTGTCATAAGAACACTTGGTGAATTGGCAATCTCACGTCCAACAAGTACCTTCTGAACATTACCACCGGACAACTTACGCACTGGTGTATCAATAGAAGGTGTCTTAACCTCAAGATTACTAACTATTGTCTCTGCCAGATGTGTAGGATCCTTACGGTCTGTGAAAGGTGTTGAATTCTTCCTGAAGGATCTGAGCATCATATTGTTGGCAAGGTCCATATTACCTACAAGACCCATACCAAGTCTGTCTTCTGGAACGAAGCTTAGGGCAATACCCATATTGGAGATCTCTCTTGGATCCATACCAATTAGGCTCTTACTTGCTCCGCTCTCATCTATATAAGTAATTGATCCTTCTGTTACAGGCTGAAGTCCGGCAATTGCTTCAAGAAGTTCCTTCTGTCCACAACCAGAGATACCAGCGATACCAAGAATCTCATTACTGTTTGCAGTGAATGATACATTTTTTAATTTCTGAACGCCTTCAGCATCTACAACTGAGAGGTTCTCTATAACAATACGAGGTGATGGAGTATTTAGAGGTTCTGGTCGTTCAATATTAAGGACAACCTTTCTTCCTACCATCATGTCAGTCATCTCCTGAGCATTAGTGTTGGCAGTAATAAGGTCACCAATGTATTCGCCCTGACGGAGAATTGCTACCCTGTCAGATATCTCCTGAACCTCGTTAAGCTTATGGGTGATAATAATGATAGCCTTACCATCGGCCTTCATATTACGAAGAACCATGAAAAGCTTATCTGTCTCCTGTGGAGTAAGAACGGCAGTTGGCTCATCCAGGATAAGGATGTCAGCGCCTCTGTAAAGAACCTTAACGATCTCTACAGTCTGCTTCTCAGAAACGCTCATATTGTAGATCTTCTTATTAGGATCTACATCAAAGCCGTACTTGTCGCAGATTGCCTGAATCTTGGCAGTAGCAGCTTTAATATTAAGCTTGCCCTCCTCACCTAAGATAATGTTCTCTGTAGCTGTCAGTACATCAATCAGCTTGAAGTGCTGATGAACCATACCAATTCCAAGCTCATAAGCATCCTTAGGAGCTCTAATGCTCACTTCCTTATCACCTACAAAAATCTGGCCCTC
>DCIU01000135.1:4997-5294 GCA_002317245.1 Lachnospiraceae bacterium UBA1718 | reverse complement strand
TTTCCCTCGTTTTAACAAACAAAAAAGCCAAGGGATACACAATATATCCCTTGGCAATTTTAACACAATATAAAACTTCTAGTCTATATAAGATTAGAATGCTGTATCAAGAAGTGAGATACCATCAACGTTTACATTGAAGTAAGGTGCTGAACGAAGTCCGTCACCTGACTCATTGAAGTAACCATCAACGATAACTTCATGATCACCAGCGTACTCTGGATCTGTATCAACGTCAGCCATATAGCTCTCAAGCTTAGCGCCATCAACTGTGAATGTCTCGATGTCGAATACATG
>DCIU01000135.1:3659-4916 GCA_002317245.1 Lachnospiraceae bacterium UBA1718 | reverse complement strand
CCAAGATCTGTAAGAACTACAGAACCTGTCTCAAGTGTACCTGTGTAATCTGTTGCAATTGCCTCACCGTTCTGGATGCACTTAATGCAGTACTCGAAGTATGGAGCCCAGTCAATTCTTGATGAAACAAGGAATGTGTTAGGACAAGCGCTTGCTGTGCTACCGTTGTAAGATACATCTGGAACACCAGCTGTCTCACAAGCTGTTGGAGCACCCATTGAATCTGCATGCTGTGAAATAAGAACTGCACCATTCTGGATAAGTGTGTTAGCGCCTTCCTTCTCAGCTGTCTCATCGTACCATGAACCTGTAAATGTTACGTCCATTGTAACTGTAGGACATACTGACTTAGCACCAAGATAGAATGATGAGTATCCTGAAATAACCTCAGCGTATGTGAAAGCACCAACGTAACCCATCTTAGCCTGGTCAGCTGTGATCTCACCAGCGTCGATCATCTCGTTTAACTTCATACCAGCAACGATACCTGCAAGATATCTACCTTCGTAGATAGAAGCGAATGCGTTGTGGAAGTTAGCAAGGTTCTCTGTATGAGCCTTAGTACCTGTTGCATGAGAGAACTGTACCTCAGGTAACTCCATAGCTGCCTGAATCATGTAATCCTCATGTCCGAAAGAATCAGCGAAGATGAAGTTGCAACCTGCGTCTGCAAGATCAAGTGCTGCTTCGTAACACTCCTGACCTTCTGGAATGTTTGTCTTGATAACGTACTCGATACCAAGTGCCTCACATGCTGCCTTAGCACCATTGATGAAGTTAAGGTCGTATGTAGAGTTCTCATCGTGAAGACAGATGAAACCTGCCTTAACTGTAACGCCAGCTGCATCTGCTGCTGGAGCCTCGTCTGCTGCTGCTGTCTCTGTAGCAGCTGCCTCTTCTGTAGCAGCTGGAGCTGCACTAGAAGCTGTGTCTGCTGTCTGGCTTCCACATGCACAAAGTGAAATAACCATAGCAACAGATAAAAGTAATGCTGTTAACTTTTTCATTTTTCTCTCTCCTCAAAAAGATTGAATTATTTTCCTACATTTCAGACGATAACAAAAAAAGTACGCAAAATCAATGACCGAATGTCTGATTTTACGTACTTTTTTTAATTTTTATCGTGCAAATTGCAAAAAATCTCTTCCTATATAATAGTATTTTGCAATTTTACTGTTCTCTGAAGGTAATAGTACCAGTAGAAGCATCCATAGCATCCACTATAGCAAGTGACTCAAGCTGGTAGCCAAGATTACG
>DCIU01000135.1:325-3587 GCA_002317245.1 Lachnospiraceae bacterium UBA1718 | reverse complement strand
GTACCACCTGCCTGGCTTACTATTCCAATAAGTCCCTGAAGAGCACATCCATTAGCAAGGAAGTCATCAATGATAAGTATATGATCATCTTCTGATAAGAACTTCTTACTTACGATTACGTGGTTAATATTCTTATGAGTAAATGACTCAACCTCTGCAGTATACATCTCACCATCAAGATTAATACTGTGAGACTTCTTGGCAAATACAACAGGAACACCGAACTTAAGGGCAACTACTGCTGCAATACCAATTCCAGATGCTTCGATAGTAAGTATCTTATTAATAGGCTTACCAGCAAATCTCTTCTTATACTCCTCTGCCATCTCATCAAACAGCTTAACATCCATCTGATGGTTCAAGAAGCTGTCAACCTTTAAGATATTACCTTCCTTAACAACTCCATCCTTAGCGATTCTCTCTTCAAGACAGTTCATAGCTCACCCCACTCTTACTTTGTAAGTCTTACAGTCTCTCTTGCAATTGCAAGCTCTTCGTCTGTAGGAATAATCATTGTAACAACCTTATCAGAATCGGAAGAAAGGATTACCTCCTCACCACGAATCTTATTCTTCTCTGGGTCAATGCTTGTTCCAAGGCATGCAATATACTCGCCAACCATAGCACGTACCTGAGCATTATTCTCACCAATACCAGCTGTGAATGCGATTACATCAACACCACCCATTGCAACTGTATATGAGCCAATGTACTTGGCAACTCTGTAAGCATAAGCCTCAAGAGTAGCCTTAGCCATCTCGTTGCCTTCATCTGCTGCATTACCAAGGTCTCTGAAGTCGCTTGATAAACCATTAGAGAGACCAAGAACACCTGACTTCTTGTTAAGAATGTTAACAACCTCATCAGCTGTAATGCCATCCTTCTCAGCAATGAAGCTGATAATAGCTGGATCGATATCACCAGATCTTGTTCCCATGATAAGACCCTCAAGTGGTGTAAGACCCATTGATGTATCTACTGACTGTCCGTTCTTAACTGCTGAGATAGAAGCACCGTTACCAAGGTGGCAAACGATAATCTTAAGATCCTTACGATCCTTACCTAAGATTTCAGCGGCTCTGTTAGATACGAAATCATGGCTTGTACCATGGAAGCCGTAACGACGAACCTTATACTTCTCATAGTACTCATATGGAATACCATACATATAAGCCTTCTTAGGCATTGTCTGATGGAAGGCTGTATCAAATACTGCAACCTGTGGAACTCCTGGCATAACGTCTGCACAGGCATTAATACCAATAATATTTGCTGGGTTATGAAGAGGGGCTAAATCATTACACTCTGCAATTGCAGCCATAACCTCATCATTAATTACAACTGATGAAGCGAACTTCTCGCCACCATGCACAACACGATGTCCCACAGCATCGATCTCTGACAGTGACTTAATCACTCCCACTTTTTCATCTGTAAGCTTCTCAATAACCAGCTTAACAGCATCCTTGTGATCCTTCATTGGAACCTCAGTAGTCACCTTATCACCACCAGCTGGTGTATGTGTAATGGCACTGCCATCAATTCCGATTCTCTCACATAAGCCCTTAGCAAGTACCTCTTCCTTATCTGCCTCGATAAGCTGGTACTTAAGCGAAGAACTACCACAATTAATAACTAAAATATTCATACCCTTCTCCAATCTTGTATATTCCCCTGGTAAAAATGATTGCGACTAATTAATAGGCTCTACCCCAGTAGACCATCTTCTTTGCTGGCTTTCCACAGCATACACATGTATCTGCAATCTGCTCCTGCTCGAATGGCATACAACGGCTTGTTGCTGACATTACTTCCTTAATCTTGTCCTCACACTCACGCTCGCCACACCACATAGCCTTAACAAATCCTGGTGTCTCATCTAAGATCTTAGCCATCTCGTCAAGAGTCTTAGCTGAATATGTATGAGCATCTCTGTGAGCTCTGGCTCTCTCAAGCATATCAACCTGGATAGAATCAAGAAGCTCTGTAACCTTAGCTGCAAGGTCATCTAATGAGCACTCAATCTTCTCACCGTTATCACGACGGGCAAGGATGCACTTGTTAGCCTCGATATCCTTAGGACCAATCTCAACTCTTACAGGGATACCACGCATCTCCTGCTCTGAGAACTTCCATCCTGGGCTCTTGTCAGAGTCATCAACTTTTACCCTGATACCAGCCTTCTTAAGGACATCCTTAAGCTCATAAGCCTTATCAAGTACGCCTTCCTTCTTCTGAAGAATAGGAACAACCATTACCTGAGTTGGAGCTACCTTAGGTGGAAGAACAAGTCCTGAGTTGTCACCGTGAACCATGATCATGGCACCAATAAGACGGGTTGTTGTACCCCATGATGTCTGATGAACATACTTAAGTGTATTGTCCTTATCTGTATACTGAATTCCAAATGCCTTAGCAAAGCCATCACCAAAGTTGTGGCTTGTACCTGACTGAAGTGCCTTACCATCATGCATAAGAGCCTCGATTGTGTAAGTAGCCTCAGCACCTGCGAACTTCTCCTTGTCAGTCTTACGTCCCTTAATAACTGGGATTGCAAGAACCTGCTCACAGAACTCTGCATAGAGATTAAGCATCTGGATTGTTCTCTCTTCTGCCTGCTCAGCTGTAGCATGAGCTGTATGGCCTTCCTGCCATAAGAACTCTCTACTTCTAAGGAAAGGTCTTGTCTCCTTCTCCCATCTGACTACTGAACACCACTGATTATATACCTTAGGCAGATCTCTATAGGACTGAATATCATTCTTATAGAAATCACAGAAAAGTGTCTCTGAAGTAGGTCTAACACACATTCTCTCCTGAAGAGGATTAAGACCACCATGAGTAACCCATGCTACCTCTGGTGCGAATCCCTCTACATGATCCTTCTCAACATTGAGAAGACTCTCAGGAATAAACATAGGAAGATATACGTTCTCAACGCCTGTCTCCTTGAAACGTGCGTCCATCTGAGACTGAATTAACTCCCAGATTGCGTATCCAGCGGGCTTGAACACCATGCATCCCTTAACGCTGGTGTAGTCCATAAGCTCTGCTTTCTTAACTACGTCTGTGTACCACTGCGCGAAATCCACATCCATGGATGTAATCGCTTCAACTAATTTCTTATCTGCCATTTTTCCCTCTTTCTGCTCCGTGCCGTTTGGAGCCAGTATTATTATGCCCATATGGGCTAAAGTTCATTATACATCTATTCTGCCAATCGATAAAGAGTCTCTAATGTGAGCTCATAGGTGCGTCTTAC
>DCIU01000135.1:0-165 GCA_002317245.1 Lachnospiraceae bacterium UBA1718 | reverse complement strand
ACACATAAGGTCACGAAGTGGTGATTCCACCTGATACTGCCAGCCTGGATAATCTCCCTCGAACTTAACGCTTCCTCCAATAGCCTTCATCATATCGCGAAGTCTTCGCATCATCATATCCTTCTCTGAAGTTACTGAACTACGCAGGCAGTAGGCAAGTACTAC
>DCIU01000089.1:4530-6043 GCA_002317245.1 Lachnospiraceae bacterium UBA1718 | reverse complement strand
TAGTTGTCTCAATTTTCAGAAGACCAGAGAGATTAATGCATCCACTGATTACCTCATCTCCCGTCTCCACTTCTCTTGGCACGCTCTCACCCGTAAGAGCACTAGTATTAAGTGTGCTTGTACCCTCACGAATAATTCCGTCGATAGGTACCTTCTCACCAGGCTGGACAACTATTGTTGTGCCAATTGCCACTTCATCAGGATCGACCTGTTCCAGATTGCCATTCTCGTCCTCGATATTGGCATAATCAGGCCTGATATCCATTAATGCACTGATATTCTGTCTTGACTTGCCTACAGCAACACTCTGGAAGAGCTCACCAATCTGGTAGAAGAGCATTACTGCTACTCCTTCTTCCAGCTCACCTGATAGAATTGCTCCGACTGTGGCAACAGTCATAAGGAAGTTCTCATCGAATACCTGCTTGTTAAGTATTCCCTTCCATGCCTTCTTCAGAATGTCATGGCCGATTATTATATATGCTGCGAGATATAATGCCCACATGGCATACTTGAATAAGCCAAGGTTATCCTCGCCAAGAATTCTCTCCACGATGAATAGTGGAACGAAAATAGCCAGCGTCACTATTATTCTTACTAATACTTTTTTCTGTTTCTTATTCATTATTTCCCTCGAAGGCTATTAGAAGAATATCTCACAGTCATCTTCGACTTTTTTACAGTTCTTAAGTACTTCAGGCATAACCTCTTCTGGTGTATTGCCATCTTCAAATTCAACAATCATCTTGAGTGCCATGAAGTTAACTGTTGCATCCTTAACACCAGCTGTAGCCTTAGCAGCCTCTTCCATCTTAAGTGCACAGTTAGGGCAATCAACATCAATCTTATAATTCTTCTTCATACATAACCTCTTTCCGGGTAACCCCTCATTTGTTTTATTATTTGTTTTATTTTGAACATATGAATAACTGTTCATATGTTCATTATATTCTTTTCTCATTTAATGTCAACACATATATGTAGATTTTTTGAAATGAACCAGGGGGACGGGGTCAGCGTATCATGTAAAATGACACTTTGACCCCGTCCCCCTGGTTCATTATCTATTCTGTATTCTCTTTATCGCCGCATTAGGATATTCATCACTATACCGAACATCCATATATGCTTCTGTCTCATTAGCGGCATTATAATACCACATCAGAGCTTCATTAAAATCGCCTAAGGCTTCGTAGTAGCTACCCAGCTCGAAGCAAAGCTCACTGGTCATTAGTTCACCAGCTGCTGCTCTAAGCGAATACTTCATAAATCCTGGTATATCACCACTTATCTCACAGCACTTGGCCGCCATGGTAAATGCTCTTGCCATGTCGTCCTTATTCATATCTTCTGCATCGCAAAGGTCACAGAAATAATCTCTGGCTTTAAGGTAATTCTCTTCCTCCCCTGCAATAATAAGCTCCTTAGAATAAATCTCCACAAGTCTCCTGCTTAATACTGCTCCGCTCTCAATCTGTCGCTCGAAGGCTCTTAAGTCTCTTGCAGCATGTCC
>DCIU01000089.1:3421-4333 GCA_002317245.1 Lachnospiraceae bacterium UBA1718 | reverse complement strand
TCTGTATCGCATACTCCCTTAAGCGCAATGAACTTAGCCTGATTATCACTATCAAGTTCTTCATCTGCATCAGCTGAATATATGTAGTCGCATGTAGCCAGCGAGAAAGCATAGTTCCTTGCATCAGAGAAGTTCCCAGTCCATGCGAAATCATAAATCTTGTCTGTATATTTTGCAGCAATAGATTTGGTTGAATCCGTTGACCCAGTATCAACAATAATAATCTCATCTGCAATATTCTTAAGGCTATCAAGGCAGATAGTAAGCTTATCTTCCTCATTTTTGACAATCATGCACACGCTTACTGTAATCATATCTCTAATACCTTTTTCGATACATACTTGGAGATAAGCCGGTCACCTTCTTGAACCATATACTTAGATAATGTGGATCATAGATTCCTATCTTCTCTCCGATATCTCTGTCTTTTAGATTAGTTGTGTTAAGCAACTCCAGCATAAGAGCCAGGCGAATATCTGATACTATCTCAACATAGTTCCTTCCCACCTGCTTCTTAAACAGGCGACTCAGATGACTGTTGCTTACCGAGAAGCGGTCAGCAATGGAATTAAGATTAATCTCAGCGTCAGTAATGTTCTCAGCTAAATATCTGTAGGCCTTCTCGATGAGACGATTATCACTGTACTCAAATCTTCCGCAGGCTAGTATCTCATTAATCTGACTCTGAAGCCAGTGCTCTACTTCATTCCTGTTCTTATATGACTCTTTTGGATTCTCCACAATTAATCCCGGTGATTCCATTACGGCATAAGTCTTCAGGGCAGTTACAAGATTACTGACTTTACTGACATAGTCTTCAAAGCTCTCTGCCTTAATTGCTTCTGCATATTCAATCACACTTTTTCTAAATCTGTCTATTTGGCCAGCCACAACCAGTTCTCTGGCCTCAGT
>DCIU01000089.1:2487-3289 GCA_002317245.1 Lachnospiraceae bacterium UBA1718 | reverse complement strand
TGTCAGGTCCGCTTGTTCCAACGAAGAATGTGTAGTTCTTGGCATCTACAACCCTATCCCCATTATCATTAACAACCAGCATTCCCTTACCAGACATCTTAAGAATTACTTCCTTCTCTTCTGATGCCTTAAGGCTGACTCTCTTCATTCCACACAGGCTATGATTTCTAACGTCATATTCAGAATCCTTCTTACTGTAGACCTGAATTACTTCATCTGTATCATAGTCGCCTTCATTTTGGATAGTAACTTTTATATCAAACCATGCGTCATTAAGAGCTTGTGGATCATTAATAACATTCTTAATATCCATCTCATTTACAAGCTCTGCGCTCTTAACTACCACCTTGGAATATGTAAGTCCGAAGCCGAATGGGAAGGCGGCATCATTCTCCATATAGCGGTAGGTCCTATTCTTCATTGAATAGTCCTTGAAGTCTGGAAGCTCCTCAAGACTATTATAGAAAGTAACAGGCAACTTACCTGATGGCGATACCTTACCAAATAGAATATCCGCGATGGCTCTTCCACCTTCAGCGCCTGGGTACCAGGTCTGAAGAATTGCCCGAATTACATTAGAATCCTTAGCATATGAAAGGTCCATAGCAGAACCAGTCATATTAAGAAGTACGATAGGCTTACCAACTTCCATGAGTGCGTCAATAAGGTTCTGCTGACACTGTGGAAGGCTAAGTGTGGTCTTATCACCAGATGCGTAGCTATTACCTGTATCTCCCTCTTCACCTTCAAGAGTCTCATCGAGACCAACTGCAAGAATTACCACGTCTGCCAGTCTTGCAAT
>DCIU01000089.1:0-2382 GCA_002317245.1 Lachnospiraceae bacterium UBA1718 | reverse complement strand
ATATCGTCGTCCTTAACTTCTTCCTGAATTCCTTCTGTAACGGTCCAGTATCTTGATGCAGTTCCATGGTAATTACCAATAAGAGCTGCCCTGCTATTAGCATTAGGACCTATTATAGCAATTGTCTTAATCTCATTCTTCTTAAGTGGAAGAATTCCATCATTCTTAAGAAGCACCATACTCTTCTGGGCAACCTGTCTGCTATATTCAAGGTGTTCTTTACATTCAACAACACTGTATGGAATTGAATCATACTCTGATCCCTCCATGTCACCTAAGAGGAAGCGAGTTGTAAAGAGTCTAACTGCTGCAGTTCTAATCTGCTTCTTAGTAACCTTATTCTCCTTATAAGCCTGTAACAGACAGAGATAAGTAGAACCACAGTTAACATCACAGCCCTTTGTAATTGCAAGAGCTGCTGATTCTCTTGAATTATTGGTTACCATATGATTCTCGTGGAAGTCCTTAATAGCCCAACAGTCGGACACAAAGTGTCCCTTGAAGTCCCACTTTCCACGAAGAATATTCTCCATTAGTTCTGTATGTGCACAGCATGGCTCGCCATTAGTTCTGTTGTATGCGCCCATTACTGACTCAACATCAGCTTCTTTTACACAGGCTTCAAAGGCTGGAAGATATGTCTCCCACATATCCTTCTTGTCAGCAATCGCATCAAAGGAGTGTCTGTCAGCCTCAGGGCCTGAGTGTACTGCAAAGTGCTTAGCACATGCAGCTACTTTTAGGTTATCACCATTACCCTGTAAGCCCTTAACATATGCAACGCCAAGTCTTGAAGTCAGGAATGGATCTTCACCATATGTCTCATGTCCTCTACCCCATCTAGGGTCTCTGAAGATATTTACATTAGGAGACCATAATGTAAGTCCCTTATATATGTCTCTGTCTCCTTCAGCCGAGTAAGCATTATACTTAGCTCTTGCCTCAGTTGACACTATATCTCCAATTGTCTGAACAATCTCTGGATCAAAAGTAGCACCATAGGCAATAGCCTGCGGAAATACCGTACCAGCTCCTGCTCTTGCCACACCATGGAGTGCTTCACCCCACCAATTATATTCTGGTACGCCAAGTCTATCTATTGCAGGTGCATCAAATCGAAGTTGAGAAGCCATTTCTTCTACTGACATCTGGTCTACTAATTTTTCCGCCTTAATTCTGGCCTCATCTCTAGTCATTCCGAAATCTCCTCTAAAACCATCTTCTCAACATATTCCTTAATTTGTAGTAGCTGCTCACTGGTTCTTGAGCGCTTAGGGATACCCAAATACAGATCAGTGTCACCGATCTGTTCATATCCCTGTATATAAGCATTATCATTCATGAGTTCCATCTCTCCGAGCGGAGTGATGATTATATCAATCTGATCTGCCCCAACCTTTGTAGCCAACGCCTGCTGTCCATATAAGTCAGATGGATGGTATATTTGTACTTCTGGTTCAATATCGAATTGATCTGCTATCCCAGCCGATATCTTATCCGCATCCTCTGAACTCAGCTCATCGCAATATATAAACACAACGGTATCAGCGATAGGTTCCGGGTTCACAAAAGAATTTACTAAGTTAAAGATAATAAGCAAAGCTATTATCGTAAAAAATATTGTTAGTCCGTAATAATCAATAATCCATTTGATCTTGCCTTTAAAAGACAAGTCTTTAAAACTCTTCATGTCCATTTATTCTTCTTCCTTATGTGTATCCCCCTCAACTCGAGAATATACCCTTGCAAGAATCATGCTGGCAAAATAGCCTGGCAGACTAAATCCGTATAATACCCAGAAAAACAGGAAATAATTAGAAATAGTCATTAATGCAAATGGAAGTGCAAGTATTACTAAAATAGATAATGCTGATGGGAAATTGGCAAGAATAAGCAATAACGCATTCTTAATTGTTCCTGCAACATCATTGTCATATCTGGACAATAATGAAAAATAAAATTGCCAGAACATCAGCACAACTGCAAGTAAAATTCCAATGCTAATTCCAACTGGAATAAATAATTTGCCATATCCGTCAAGTGCACCCTTATTAAGTAAATAAGAGTTACTTGCAAGAATGACAGCAATAATTAAAGAAGGTACCCAAACAATGGTTGCCTTCTTAAAACTGTTCTTGAATTCAATAAAAAATGTTTTTGTGACAGTCCCTTCTTCGTGCATATTAATCTTAAGCAGCACTCTGTACATTCCACAGAGTGCTGCTCCACCGGTAAATACCGGAATCATACAGATTAATGTGAGTATGTTGATCCATACCAGATCAACCAGCCTTCCGACAAATCGAAAGAAAGGATTATCCATGCTCCAAATACTCATTAATTATCCCTTAACACCACCAAGTGCTACACCGGCGATGATGT
>DCIU01000045.1:10005-13343 GCA_002317245.1 Lachnospiraceae bacterium UBA1718 | reverse complement strand
CCTTCACCTAACTGTCTGAAGTATCTTCTTCCCCAGGATTCTGGAAGGCCTCTGATCTTATCCTCTTCATAGACACCTGCCATAGCCTTGGCAAGCACATCTTCATCAATGTCAGTGGCAAGAACTGTTGTATCCCAGCTCCTGCTCTCTAAGCCCATTGCATCCATTAGAAGCATTGCAAGGGCATAGGGTTCTTCACCGCTGGATGCTGCTCCGCACCATACTCTCATATCGTGAGTATCCGCTTCCCTCTCCTTAATCCATGGGATTACAGTATCCTTCATATAGTCGAAGTGCTCTGACTCTCTCATGAAGAAGGTATGATTGGTAGTAAGCATATCGACAAGCTTAACCTCCAGGGCGCCTGTGGCATCTGTCTCAACAGCATCCATGAATTCTGTGAAACTGCCATAGCCGTTATGCCATATGAAGTTCTCAAGTCTCCCATTGACGATGACCTTCTTATCGGTCAGGTCAATGCCGTAGCCAGCCTTAATATGTCTGACAATACGAGTGAATTCTGCATCTGTAATCATCTTATCTACTTGAGCTGATTGATAATCATCTTATACACACTGTAGATCATTGGATTGAATCTGGCTTCGTGTATCTCTTCCATAATCTCAATAGCTCTCTCCCTTGGAAGCGCCTCTCTATATACTCTGTCTGATGTTAATGCACAGAAGATACTTACTACCGATACAATCTGTGCAGACAAGGGAATCTCCTCACCCTTAAGTCTTGCCGGGTATCCGCTTCCATCCCAGTTCTCATGATGACAGCCCGCAATGTCTGCTGCCATATCAACGAAGTCCTTGTAGTCCTTCTGCAGGGCAATATCCCTAAGAAGCTTACTGCCGACTGTAGTATGGTTCTCAATATATGCTCTGTCCTCCTGGGACAATTCTGTATCCTTCTGAAGAATAACCTTGGCAACAGCAACATTGCCTATATCCATAAGTGGGGCTGCTACTTCAAGGTTCTCAATATATGAATCTGATATTATCTCAGGATAAACTTCCGCAATCTGAAGGGCCTGGGCTAATATCTTACAGTTGTACTGAAGTCTCTCAAGATATTCATCACCATACATGGAATTAGTTCTTGCGAGATTAGCAAGGGCATATAAGACACCCTTCTTCTCCTCTTCAATCTGACGTAACTGGTTGCTTAGTGAAGCCTGAAGCCTCTTATTGGAAGCCTGTAATTCCTTCCTGGTGTTATTGAACTGAAGGTGAACACCAACTCTGGCCTTAACTACCTCTGGCACGAAGGGCTTAACTACATAATCCTGGCCGCCAAGCTTGAAGCCCTTAACCATATCTGCAGTCTCATCAAAGGCTGATATGAAAATAATAGGGATATCTCTTGTAGTAACATCGGCCTTAAGAATTCCTGTAAGCTCGAAGCCATCCATTTCAGGCATGGCTACATCAAGAAGAATCAGTTCAGGAGCCGACTCTCTAATCATATCAAGAGCAACGCGTCCATTCTCTGCTGTAGCCGGGGTATAGCCCATGCTCTTAATAATATTGCTAAGGACGAATCTGTTAACCTCCACATCATCAACGATGAGTACACATCCCTTTTCTTTAGTTGATACACTTGCAATCTCTGCCATATTATTCATCCTCTGATGGCTGAATACCATTAGCCAAAATATCTCTGACAGTCTCTATGGAAGCCATAGCTCTGTCCTTATTCTCCTTCTGGACCGCCATCTTAAGTCTGAGTATCTGACTTGATATCTCTCTTGGTGCTCCGTCAGCCAGGGCCTTGATAGCATCAGAGAAGCTCTCTGCCTTCTCCCAGTTACCCATCTCCAGACACAGGCTAAGCTTGGTGAGTCTGTTGTTAATCTCTCTTATATTCTCCTCGGTACCGAAGGTTCTCTCCATGTTCTTCTGCAGATCTTCATCCACAGATGAGAACTGCGGAGTCTCTGTGGAGATAGTAATATTCTGACTGGCCTCAGGAAGCTCTAACCATACTGAGAAGGTAAAGGTAGTACCCTTACCTAGCTCACTCTCAACATTGATGTGTCCGCCCATAAGGTCTACTAACTGCTTACTGATATTGAGACCTAAGCCTGTTCCGCCAAAACGACGGGATATTGAGGCCTCAACCTGAGAGAAGCTCTTGAAGAGCTTGTCCTGGTTCTTCTTATCAATTCCAATACCCGTATCCATTACCATGAAGAAGATCTCGATTCTATTACCATCAACGGCAGTAGCAATAGCCTCCATCATTACCTTGCCCACATGGGTGAACTTGGTGGCATTGGATAAGAGATTGTTTAGTATCTGTACTAAACGGAGTTCATCACCAATAACCTTCTCAGGAATATCTCCAGATACTGTAGAGAAGAATTCCAGTCCCTTCTCATGTATCTTGTTGATATGATTAGTGCGAACATAATCCATCATATCGCGGAAGTTGAATTCTCTTGGGTCTAACTGGAACTTACCTGACTCCAGCTTAGAGAAGTCCAGAATATTATTAATAAGGGCATTCATGTCCTCGCATCCGCGCTCAATCATGCTAAGAATCTTCATGTCAGCGGCTGGCAGATTATGACTCATAAGTTCATGGGTATTGCCAAGAATTCCATTGACAGGAGTACGAAGCTCGTGGGTAACGTTAGCTACGAATTCATTCTTAATCTGATCAATATCAGAGGTATTCTCCTTAACACTTGCAATCTCCTTCTCCAGACCCTCTATTCTGGATACATCATAGAACTGCATAGTGTATTCATTATCAACAATCGGACGAATCTTGCCACGAATCTTGTAGCAGGTCATATTCTTACGATAGATAAGCCTCTCAAACGGCTCTCCAGCAAGAGATACATCAGTGCTAAGTCCATCCCTGGTCACTTCAAAGGACCCTGGGAAAATCGAAGCAATCTGAACTCCTACAAGGTTATCATATCCAAGGTCTGCAATTGCCTTCTTGTTGCCATATGTGATAGCTCCCATCCTGTCAAAAAACAGGATACCGTCGAAGCCATTATCCATAAGCTCATAGTATATATTATTCTCGTCAATAATACTGTTCATAGTCATTCCACCCTCAATATGCTTATCAGGGCATAGCTATAGCTATCTTATCATGAAACATACACTAAAATTATATTAAAAAAGCACGTAAAATACAATAAAAAAGTGCTACCCTCCGACATTCTTAATCTGTCGAAAGATAGCACTTAAATAGATTCCAAAAACTACATCATCAGTTTCCTTACAAATATGTAAATTACTGTTACCACAAGGCCCATGCAGAAGAGCATAAGACCAAAGGACATGCTTCGAACAATCATGAATCTGTTCTCTCTG
>DCIU01000045.1:8602-9986 GCA_002317245.1 Lachnospiraceae bacterium UBA1718 | reverse complement strand
GCTCTACATGCTTAAGGGCAAATCGGTGAACATAGTCCACATTCTTCTTTTCTCTGTTCCTGCGCACTGTTGCATTAGTAACTGCCTGGAAGAAATTAGCAATGCATCCCGCCATATAAGTAAATGTAGTGCCCTCAGCAAGCTCAGTCTTAATTGGACTGTCTCTGTATATGGTCTTACGAAGACCAACAACAAGCCAGTCAACGAGGCTGTCGAAGAATCTGCAGATAGTTCCAAATACAAATGGCAGAGCCTTCATGATAACTGGTCTGTATACCGAATTCTCAAGGTCTAACCAGTCTGGCCATGCATTAATGTATCTGTATTCCTTCTTAGACTCAGTCGCATCCGTCTTTTCCACCTCTTCCATAAGAGATATACGAACAAAGCCAAAGTATACTATCACTCCAATGATAATAGAGATTGCCGCCCCCTTAAGGTTCTCTGCAGAGAAATAATGAACGGCATGCTCCAGCTTGCTGGCATTCATGAACGAAGATGACATATCAGCCAGTCTGTCCATTGTGATATTAGGAGTGAATCCCAGTATCGGAAGGATAATTGCACTAATACTTAGAACCAGAGCCGTAACAGGATTCATGTATTTCTTCTTGGCATCATATGCTGCCTGCTTATCCTCTGAGAGATTCTTCTCTAAGAAGATACATACATAGAGCTTGGTCATATATGCCACTGTGAATCCACCACTGATTAGGAAGAGCCATTCAACCCATTTGATGCCCGTCGCGTTAATAGAACCTGCAATGTATCTATTGGCAGCTATATGCGAATATTCCACTATGCTCTCGTGAATAAGAGTCTTACTTACGTATCCGTTGAATAATGGAATACCACCAATTCCAAGGGCACCAGATAAGAAGATTGCATTAAGCAGTGGCTTCTTGCGTCCAAAGCCCCTGACATCATTAAGATTAAGGGAGTGGATATTCATAAATACCACACCTGCTGCCGAGAAGAGAACCAGCTTGATAAGTGAATGATTCACCATATGAAGCAGGCTTCCTCTAAGGGCCATTCCATTCTCTGCACCCAGGAGTCCTGCCATACCAATGCCCGTCATTATGAAACCAATCTGGGATACAGATGAGCAGGCCAGTGTTCTCTTGAGATCAATCGAGAATACCGCAAGTAAGGCTCCAAGTACCATTGTGCATACACCCAGAATGAGTATTAACTGGCCCCATTCTCTCTCTCCAAGGAAGATATAACAGGTCAGTATCAGCATTCCATATACGCCAGCCTTGGTAAGGATACCTGACAGAAGGGCAGACGCGGGAGCCGGAGCTACCGGATGCGCCTTGGGAAGCCATATATGTAATGGGAAGGCACCCGCCTTGGCACCAAAGCCAAAGAGCAGACATAA
>DCIU01000045.1:6902-8430 GCA_002317245.1 Lachnospiraceae bacterium UBA1718 | reverse complement strand
GCTAAGTATGTTCCTGCTGCCCTTAAGGATTCCGGTCTCTCATCCTGTGCTACCCATACATAGGAAGCCAATGACATAATCTCGAAGAATATAAATGTTGTGTAGAAGTCCACTGACAGGAATACACCTACAGTGGCAATATAAGTCACAATCAAGAAGAAATAGTATCTGAATTTCTTCTGATAATGAGCCATATATTCAACAGAGAATATAGTGCTCACAATCCACATAAATGTTGCAATTAATGTATACAGAAGTCTGAATCCATCAAGCTGCATATGCAGTCCCAGCCCACAGATAGCAGGGATGTCAAATGTACAAATAATATCGCTCATTCTGCTCCCTCCTATATTCCTGATACGGCTCTTAAGACATCCATAAGCGGTGTGCTATGGAGTCCGAAGATAACTATTACAACTACAAAAATATACAGTGGAACCATCATCATCCAGTTAGGATCCTTGGCCTCATCATTAACTGACTGGTCAAAGCCCTTAACAGGGAAGAAAGCTCTTACCACAATAGACATCATATATATAGCAGTAAGAAGTGCTGAGATCAGAAGTCCCGCAACTCCCACATAAGCCATTACATTACCAGACTGGAATGCTGCCGATGCAAGATTCCACTTACTGATAAAGCCTGCCAGTCCTGGTACACCCATAAGAGCCAGTGCACTTATTGTAAATACAGCAAAGGTTCTTGGCATCTTAATTCCCAGTCCATCAAGTTCATTGACATACTCCCTCTCTGTCTGGTGAATAATTGCACCTGCGCAGAAGAATGAAGATATCTTCACGAAGGCATGGATGATAAGATGCGACAAGGCTGCAACCAGACCCAGTGGTGTCATAAGTGTAACTCCGAAGAGAATATATGACAGATTACTGATTGTTGAGTATGCAAGCCTCCTCTTAATATGAGTCTCCTTAACAGCCCTGCTACAGCCATAGACTATAGTGAATATGGCAGCAGCCATTGTTATATTCTGGGCCCAGGTTCCTCTTAAGAAATCTGCACCGAAGGAATAATATGTAAGTCTGATTATTGCAAAAGCGCCCGCCTTAACAACTGCTACCGCGTGAAGTAATGCGGTAACCGGGGTTGGTGCTACACCCGCATCTGGAAGCCATGAATTGAATGGACATACCGCTGCCTTAACACCAAATCCGAAGAATGCAAGCACATAGATAAGAAGGAGGATATCCGTCTTATCTCCAATCTTAGCCATATCAAGTACTCCACCAAATGTGAAGTCAGGCGTCACACCATAGATGATAACAAATATCATACCTATGAAGGCGAAGGCCGCTCCACCAAGTGAGTAGTACATATATTTTCTACTGGCAAGTATTGCCTTACGAGTCAGCGTATGCATAACCAGTGGCACTGTAACAAGTGTTAACAGCTCGTAGAAGAAATACATGGTAAGAATATTATCTGCAAAAGCAATACCAAGTGTTACACCATATGTCATTGTATAGAACATGAAGAATACCTTCTCATGCTCTTCCTTGGTCATATACTC
>DCIU01000045.1:2796-6780 GCA_002317245.1 Lachnospiraceae bacterium UBA1718 | reverse complement strand
TGAACACTATGATCCGGACCTAATAATATTATCCAGACCAGAATCGAATTAATAATAACGCAGGCCTCTATGAAGGCAAGCATAACAGAGCGCTTCTTCCAAGGGATAAAAGGAATAAGCAGTCCTGCCAGCATTGGTAAAAATATAACTAAAGCAATCATACTGTCCTCCTTCCCTATATAAGCCCGCTTACAATCTGCTTAATATACTGAATCAGTCCATTAGGAAGGATTCCCATAAGCACTGACAATGTAGTAAGCACTACAAGCGGAATTGTAACTAACAAGCCTGGTTCCTTCTTCTCTACCGCTTCAGGATTCTCTTCCTCGAAGCCTGCGCCCGGGAAGAAACCTATTACAGTTAGCTGTAAGAGGTAGCCTGCCGTAAGCAGAGCGCTGATAAGAAGGATCACTGGTCCTATCCATGAGAAATACGGAATAAAGGAGTTAAGTGAACCCATAGCCAGATACCACTTACTGATAAAGCCACCTGTCGGAGGAATACCAATAAGTCCTAAGGATACAATAGTGTAACACCACATGGTAATAGGCATCTTGCGGCCAATACCACGCATATCAGAGACCTTAGTAGCTCCTGTGTAATGAATAATTGCACCTGCTACAAGGAATAATGTTGCTTTAATGAAGCCATGTCCAAGTACATGAAGGAGTGATCCTGTAACAGACTCCTCATTTGCTATTGCCAGTCCAAAGAGAATGTATGATACCTGGCTCACTGTGGAGTAAGCTAATCTCTTCTTAAGTACAGGCTCTCTGTAGGCTAACATGGAACCCATGAATACTGTCAGAAGTGACAGCACTAACCATAGCTTCTGTACATATGTACCAGCAATCAGATCAACGCCAAGTACATAGAAGATGCTTCTGATAATTCCAAGTACACCAGCCTTAACAATAACAGCCGAAAGCACTGCAGAAGCAGGGGCTGGAGCTACTGGATGGGCAGTCGGAAGCCACGAATGCATAGGGAACATACCAGCCTTAACACCAAATCCAATGATCAGGGCTACTGCTGCGATAAGCAGAAGGTTCTTATTACCAGCATAAGTATCTATGCTGACACTGCCGCCTGGCACGAAATCCAGAGTCGCCGCATTTTTGGCCAGAACAAATATACCAAACAAAGCGCTGTAGGCACCAAACATGGAGAAAATCAAATACTTCAAAGCAGCCATAATAGACTCTCTGCTGCGCTCGTGAATAACGAATGGCATAGAGGAAAGCGTAAGCAGCTCAAATAGCAGATAGAATGTCACCATGTTGGCAGCGAAGCACAGAAGAACCTGAACAGCAAAAGCCACAAAATAGAATATCTGGTAGCTTACCTTATGGTCAGCATGCTTCATGTAATCGAAAGAAAATACGCCTGCTGCCAGATAGATAATCACTGCCAGCACAGCAAATAGTATTCCCAAATTATCAACCGCGAAGGCTATGGGAAGATTGTTCATAATTGTCATACCCACACCTCCTACGCAAACATTCCCAGTCCCTGTCTGATCATCTCAACAACAGGGTCTGAATTACAACCAAGAACCAGGTTCAATATAATGAAGAGTATAAGGATAAGCGAATAGAGCTTAACCTCACTCATCTTAATAGTTCTATACTCTGAGTTCTCCACTGGAGTATAGATTCTGATAACTGTCTTAATGAAGTAGATGGCATTAAGTATTGTACTAATACCAAGAACTATAAGAACAGGAAGCATCTTACCTGATCCAACCATCTGTACAGCTGCCTCTGCAAAGAGAAGCTTGCTGATAAATCCTGCGAACAATGGCACGCCTACCATGGACAGAGAGCCCACCGTGAAGGCAACACCTGCCACCTTATGTCTGTAGCCAGAGCCTGTCAATGGTATAAAACTACGTTCAAAGTTTGATACATCCGTAAGTCCTGAGCAGGAAATGAAGAGCAAGGACTTGGTAGCGGCGTGGGTCAGTACATGGAATACTGCTGCCACAATACCGAACTCTGTACCCATACCAATTCCCATATAGATGTATCCAATCTGTGCAACAGAAGAATAGGCAATCATTCTTCTGATATCCTTCTCTCTAATTGCGCTGACTGAACCGAATATCATGCCCGCAAGTCCGAAGATGAAGAGCACGTCAATGATACGTGAGTTATTAAATATCTCTACTCCTATTACTCTGTAGATAATCTTGAATAATAAGAATATATATCCCTTGGATACAAGACTCGACAGAATAGCTGCACTTGATACTGTGGAGTACCCGTATGCATCTGGAAGCCATGAATGGAAGGGGAACAGAGCACTCTTAATTGCAAGACCTACACACATAAGTGCAATTGCAACAAGTAGTGGTGCCGGATATCTGCCATCCACAACAAGGCCTGCTATAGCCTCCTTGATATTGAGCATAAGCAGGTGTCCTGTAAGGTCATAGGTAATACAGATACCAAGAAGCAACATACCAGAACCTATAAGGCTCATTATCATATAACGGGTTGCAGCCACGATTGTACGTCCGCTCTCCCTAATCATGATAAGACCACAGGCTGCAATAGTATTAATCTCTACGAATACGTATGCCGTAAATAAGTCATTAGTATAGATGAGGGCTAAGAGCGAGCTCATTAGAAGGTTAAGGAGCACATAGTATAAGCTGTGCTTGCTCTCTATTACTTCTTCATCAAGCTTATGAGTACCGCCTACGATAGACAGGATCATAATGATGCAGAAGAAGAGCGCCATACCTGCTTCAAGCACACCGGCTCTAATCTCATTACCCCATGGTGCAGGGAAATGGCCCATCATGAATGTATAGCTCTCACCCGATGCGACTGTGAAGCCCAGTACGCAGGCTGACAATATACCTACGATAGTAAGCATTGCCAGGTTAACCACTTTTGCCGCCTTCCTGGGAAGTACGGAACAGATGGTACCCGAGAACATGGATAGGATTATTGAGAAGAAAGGAAAGTTCTGAACAAAACTCATTACAAGCCCTCCTTCTGAAGTAATGCCGCAATCTCATCGAGATTGAGGGTATGGTATCTTCTGTAAAGTCTGATTGTCAGCGACAGCATAAGGGCACTGACTGAGACTGATACAACGATACCAGTAAGTACAAGTCCTGCAGGGATTGGGTTAATATAGGCTTCCACACTCTGTACGCCGTTAACTACGATTGGCACAGTGCGTCCCACAATATAACCTTTCTCCGCAAGGAAGAGGTATACGGCCGAATCCATGATATTCAGTCCGATAATCTTTTTAATTAAGTTATTCTGTAAAAGGAGATTCGCGAAGCCAATGACAAACAATATCATAGCTACGGCTTCCCCGTAATTCACTATTAAATTGCTTCCCATTCTAGAAGTCTCCCTTTCTGAACATTACATAGAAGGTGTACATAGTACATGTAACAACGCATCCTACACATATATTAAGAATTAATATCAGTCCACTGCTTAAGATGTGGCCCGGAATTCCAAGTGGAATGTGGCTCTCTAAGTGATTGGCACCACAGTAGAATGAATATGTCTTACACAGGCAGTAAGTGGTCAGAGCTGCGAAGCTAATCCACTTATAGGTCTTCTCTGTGAAGAATCTCTCTGTCTTCTCAAAACCGAAGGCATTGAGATAGAGGATAAGTCCAGCTCCCATAATAGCTCCACCTGAGAATCCACCACCAGGTGATAAGTGTCCATTAAGCACTACGTATATACCGAAGATCAGTATTAACGGCACTAAGAACTTGGCCACGCACTGAAGTATTGGATCATTCTTAGGCTCGAAGCTTCTATCTAAAGCTGCTTCCTTGGCCTGTCTCTTACTAATCTCCTGAGTCTCAGATACAGCCTTGCTCTGCTTCTTATTGAAGTGAAGAAGTACAAGTACTGTGATTGTGGCAACGAATAATACGTTGGATTCACCGAAGGTATCGAAGGCTCTGTAATCAAGGATCATACCTGTTACGATATTAACGGC
>DCIU01000045.1:0-2662 GCA_002317245.1 Lachnospiraceae bacterium UBA1718 | reverse complement strand
AATACAGAAGATAACTGCTATTACCCTGTAAATTCTATTGAATATGGCAAGGTATCTGTTGTTGTCATAGTCATGAGCCTCAGCTACTACATCAAACTGTTCAAGCGCAATGGCTTCCATTTCTTCCGAAGAAATTGTCTTCTCCTCCTGAGGCTTTAGCTCAATGGTATCCAGATATGGGTCCTTGGTGCCTGACAGCCATCTGAAGAACTTAAAGGCTTTGGTACGTGAATACTCCTCATCAGACTTACGTCTACTCATTAGCTTCACCTCCCTCCAAATAATCCTCATCCCCATCACGAAGGAAGTCATCATACTTCTCAGCTGTGTCAATTGCATTGACTTTTTTCAGTGTAATGAATAGTAATGCGCTGGTGATTCCAGCTCCAACTGCAGCCTCGGTAATAGCAAGGTCTGGCGACTCAAGGGTTACCCATACAAGAGACATAATAAGACTGAAGGACATGTATACAAGCACGGCGTTCAGCAGGTTCTTGGTGCAGCTTACTGCTATGGCGCAGGATATAAGAAATATAAATAGTATTATCTGAAATGTAGTCATGATTCCGCCTCCTTAAGTCTGGCTGCACTCTCTGCCACATCCGCCTTATCGAGACCTTCCTCGTCCTCAAGGTCCTGAGGCTCTGCAATTATGAGATGAAGGCGTGGATTGGTTGTAACCTCAAGCTTGGTAAGCAGGTGGGATGCAACCGGCGATGAGAACCACAGGAATATAACCACAAGTGCCATCTTGAGAGTAGTGAAGTTAAGTCCCGAGAAGATCATCAGGCCAATCATTGCCGAACCTATTCCCAGAGTATCTCCCATGGCAGCTGCATGCATACGATTAAGGGTGTGCTTGAAATGGAAGACACCATATATCTCTATACAGAAGATGATTAATCCGATTAGTAAAAATGCGGCACCTAAGATGTATCTAAGCATTTCCATCTTTTCCATCCTCCTTCTGGTTATTCTCAACGTATACGCCAATATATACCTTGGTAATTACTACTACTGCAAGGAAGCTTATCATGGCATAGATAATACCTATATCCACAAGATAGCCCTCCTTAAGAAGCAGGCTTAATACCACGATTATTACCATTACGATTGTACCCATCATGTTGACAGCAACTATTCTGTCTACGATACGTGGGCCAAGTATTGCTCTGATTAAGCAGGCAAATAGCAGGACTGCAAGCAGCACAATAAGGCCAATGTAGGTGTACATATATATTGTCTCCATCTGAGTCAGTGTCTCCTGTACTAGCATTCTGGCACCTCCTTAATATAATCTGCTGCTACCTCTTCCATCTTGGTTAGCATCTCCACAAATACCGACTTGTCGATGCCGGCTCCAAGACTCTTGTCAAGGCAGTGAACCATATACTCATCTCCATCCAGAGCTACTGTAATAGTTCCTGGGGTTAGAGTGATGCTGTTGGCAAGAAGCACTCTTGCCGATTCTGTCTTAAGGTCCACATGGAATGTAACAAGGGCAGGCTCAAGCTCGTACTTGGATGAGCCAATCATTCCTATTACCTGAAGGTTAGCCTTGATAATCTCAACAACCAGCACATAGAGGTACTTGATTACATATCCTGCAAGCTTAATATTAAGCAGCTCTCTCTTGAGACTGTAGTCAAAGAACTTGCATATGAACCAGTACATAGCTGCTGATATAGCTATTCCGAAGAGGGCTATCTCAAGCGTCAGCTGTCCGTTGAAGATTATCCATAGTATGAAAAATAACAAGAACATGTATCGTTTCTCCTTATATTTTTGCTGTTTCTTCTTATTAAATGGGAAAATTTAATAAATCTAAAACATTATAACTCTTATTGGATAGTTTTCAAGTCTTTTAGCCAATACTATTTTCATTGTGTAGTCATACCAAATAACATATAATTGAAAATAGGAGGATTGGGAAATGGAAAATATTAAGATTAAATACTTTACTGATAAGATTGAAAAGCTTACATATATCGATGGTAAGTCTGACTGGATTGACTTAAGAGCCGCTGAAGATATGGACTTCAAGGCTGGCGAATGGAAGCTTATTCCACTTGGTGTTGCAATGCAGCTTCCAGAGGGCTACGAAGCCCACATCGTGCCAAGAAGTTCTACATACAAGAACTTCGGCATCATCCAGACTAATCATCAGGGCGTTGTTGACTGCTCATACTGCGGCGACAATGATCAGTGGTTCATGCCAGCACTTGCTATGCGCGATACCCACATTTCTGTTAACGACAGAGTATGTCAGTTCCGCATTATGGAGAATCAGCCTAAGATTCAATTCGAAGAGGTAGAGGCCTTAACTGGTAAGGACCGTGGCGGATTCGGTTCGACTGGAAAGGCGTGATAGAGAAATTGAGGGGCAGGGACCTGCTATCACAAAATGGAACTGGGGGACGGGGTCAGAGTGTCACAAAATGTGACACTCTGACCCCGTCCCCCAGTTCCATTTTCATCTCTATCTTAGTATCTCAGCCCAGTCGCCTACGCCGATAATGTCCAGTGCCTTCTGCCTGTACTTCTCGCCTACCTCGTCATCACGATCCATGTTCTCGAACATCTCAGTTGAGATTCCACTGGTCTTGGAATACATACCGAATCCATCAAGCAATAAAAATGTGATCTCATCAATGTTGCCGTT
>DCIU01000042.1 GCA_002317245.1 Lachnospiraceae bacterium UBA1718 | reverse complement strand
TACCCTATATATTCTCTTCTGTATCTGCTTAAGGGTTACGTCAGGCTTGCTACGAATTATCTCCTCGAAGGCATCCTTAACTGCATAAGTCACCATGCTCGAAGCAATCTCACTATGATCAAGGCTCCCTATTCCATCGGCCACGCAAGCTATTAGCATAGGCTTATTGCCCACCTTAACATTAAGCAGAGATATAGAATCCTCGTTCTCCTTACGCCCACCCTGTTCCCAGATGATAGCTGTTCTATATTTCATTTGTCTCTTCCTTTTGAATTTCTTTGCGAAACACAAAATATTAATGACATAATACGGAATCGTATTATGTATAAAGCTGCTAACGGGAATCGGACCCGTGACCTCCGCACTACCAATGCGACGCTCTACCGACTGAGCTATAGCAGCACTCAACGAAATGTATATTATCACAGGGACAGCGGTCTGTCAATTTGACAGATTAGCTTTCTAGTGATTATATGTACCTGATCTATTCGATCTATTTCCATTCGTATAGAAAATAAACTCACCAGTCTTAAGATTGAGAGAAATCTTGTAATTCTTCCCTTCATTCTTAATAAAGTATTTGCCGTAATTAACCGTATCATCAAGCAGAGTCATATTAGTCGAACGAATGTGAACCCTCTCATCTTCTGGGTTGATATTAATAACAATAGCAACTGACTGAACGCCATAAGATCTTCTATATGTACGGTTGTATGGTAGATAGAACTCTACCATCTCCCTCAGTCTGGCTGAATCCTTATAATCCGTGGGAAGCATCTGAAGAAGTACATAAGCTAAATTCAGGCTGCCCTCCTTCATCTGGTTCACTGCTTCATCATATATTTCAGATGGCTTACAGTTCTTGTATTCTTCCCGAACTGCATCCGCTTCACGAGTATCAGAAGCACTTGTATCTACTATCTCTTCACTAGTCTTTTCAATAGTCTGTGTCTTTTCCTGTGACCTGTGATATGTAAGCAGACATACAACAGTCGCCAGAATAGCCATTGACATCACAGCACCTATAGTAATCCATTTGCTCTTATTTCTAATTGTTGCCAGCTCTTCCACATTATCTATGGCTCCGCTTCCTTCAGAAGCGTATTCTGGAACAACCTGCCTGGTTCCACAATAATCACATTCACATACAGTCATTCCATCTTCAACCTTAAGATTGGCACCGCATGATTCACATTCAAAAACAACCATTATATGCTCACATTCTAATAACTAATTATAACCAGTTAGACGAATTTGTATCCGTCCTTACCATGCTCCTTAACATAGTACATGGCTCTGTCAGCTGATTTAAATAATTCATCTGAGTCTGGATACTCCATACCTGCTGCCATAGCTATTCCCACACTGAGGGTAATGTCAGGAAGGAGATCAGGCTTATTAACAACTGTCTTCATAAGGTAATCCAGCTTGCTAACAATAGCAGGCTTACCGTTCTTATCAATACCAGTCATTATAATAGCGAACTCATCACCACCCGTTCTGCAGATAAAGACTGATGACCTGAATGACAGTTTGATGCATTCAGCCACATATTTAATAACCTCATCACCTATTACATGGCCGTATGTATCATTAACGTCCTTGAAGGAGTCAATATCAATAAGGATAATGGCAATCTCATCACTATATTTATATAAATTCATGAGATTCTGGAAGGCACCATGATTAAGGAGTCCCGACAGGGCGTCTCTCTCTGCCCTCCTCTTGGCATCCTCAAGCTCCCTGTTACGCTTAAGTTCTTCATCGATGGTTCTAACCATTGATATACTATATACATCTCCATCGTCTCCATCAATGAGAACACATATCTGCTCAACCCAGTGAGGTTCATCAATATACATCTGCTTTAGACGCATCTTAATGATATTCTCTCCCCTGTCATGAGCTTGCAGCAGAGCATCCGCCTTGAATGTATTATAGAAGAGTTCTCTCTGATCATCGTTAGGTATAGTAGTTGCAACTGTCTTAAGCATCTGATCAAGAGATAAACCTTCAATATCTGGAGCATCTGGGAATATAGCATTATAGCAGTCAAGCACAATTCCTTTGGTAATATTATCCTGAATGATAAATGGGTATAAAACCTTTGCTGCCTCACCAAGTAATGCAAGCTTCACCTTACCCTCTTCGTTCTTCTTTTGGGCTGTTATACTCTCGTTGACATCCCTGAAGCAGATAACAAGCTTACTTCCGCCGTCGGCGCCAACAAATCTCATGGATATTAACTGGAAGAATTTAATAGATCCATCGCTGAATAGTCTTCTATATATTCTACTTACACCACCTTCATCAGGTGTTAGTTCGTTAAGAGACTTGACCTGAAGGAATGGTCTCATCATGTCCCTGTCATCTTCGAAGACGCACCTGTCAAGGTATGTTGCGAGGGCAACATCTGCATCATTGTGCTCTAAGGTATCACCCATATCTTCATTATGGGCAACTGGTCTTCCGTTAACTGTTATATATTTATAGTCTCTGGTACCTACATCTATAAGATAGACATTGTCATACTCCTTCATAAGAGTATCGATAAGCCTGTTCCTGCTGTCTATCTGCTTTTGTGATTCTTCTCTTGCTTCAACCTCATCCTGAATGCTTCTGAAAACAAGGAGGACATCAGTCACATCGCCCATTCGATTTCGCTTGGAAGCTATAAGAGTAGCCTCTGTCCATCCTGCTGTAATGCCCTCAAAATGGCAGGTTACAGAAGGCTTGGTAGACAGTCTT
>DCIU01000001.1:8750-13987 GCA_002317245.1 Lachnospiraceae bacterium UBA1718 | reverse complement strand
TCAGCTAATTCTGTGCCAGGATACTTATCCGCCATATGGCAGTTAATATAATCCTCTGCTGCCATATATACCTTATCGAAGGCACCTGTGCCTGAGGTATGATCACCATCCCCATGGGTATTAACAAGTATTAGTGGCTTATCGGTAAGTGCAGTCGCAAGCTCTTTTGCATCAGGGCTGCTCACTCCACTGTCCAGAAGGGCTGCCTTATCCTCGCCCTCAAGCAGGAAGAAGCGCACGTGCCCATCCTCCAAGCGCCATGTATTGTTGTCTATCTGTATTATTTCTGCCATAGTTTCCTTGTTATTTTGATAAGTGAATTATTAGTATAATGATCTATACCACATGATAAATGGTTCGCCATAAAGCATCATTATCATGGTTGCCAGCGCTAATGCAGGGCCAAAGGGGAACTGTCCGTTTTCATTGCTCTTCCTATATCTAGTCACTACTGCGAATATTAGGCCTATCATACAGGCCAGGATAAGCATGAACATGGTTCCGAAGAATCCAAGATACAGAGCGCATACGAACACCAGCTTGATATCGCCGCCGCCCATGCTCTCTTTGCCAAGTATCTTATCAAAGAGAAGCACTATACCCAGCAGGCATGCGGCGAAGAGTATAGCAGTTAATAATGTAAAACCGGTTGCAACTAAGTTCTCATAACAAAAGAAGGCGAATACAAGCCAGTTGATAATGGCTATCAAGATACATGTATCTGGAATCAGATAGTCGTATAGATCAGTAAGGGTCAGCGCAAAGAGTGTATAGGCAAAAATAAGGTTGCGCAATGATACTAATGAAATACCGAATCTGAGAATAATCAGCATCGACAATATTCCAAGCACCAGTTCTGATATAGGGTACTTTACTGGCACCGTCTTTCCACAGTACCTGCATTTGCCTCCAAGAAATATCCAGGATAAAATCGGAATGAGGTCGATAGGTCCAAGCACGTGGTTGCATTCAGGGCAGTGACTCCTCCCCTTCATCACAGATTCACCATGTGTTGTTCTCCAGGCATAGCAATGCAGAAAGGATCCGAAGACACTTCCTATAAAAAATGCCATTACACAGCAATATGCAGTTAGAAAGGCGTCATTCTCTATCATTCATTAACCTTCCTATACTCGTCCTGACCTATCCAGGTAAGGGTGATATTACCATCTTCATCAGCGTGAACCAACAGCACCTTGCCCTTATGGTCCTCACACTCTCCATAGGCTGTAATCTGTCCAAACTCTCGCATACTACCTCTAAGGACAATACTTCATATTGCGTATATCGGCATATATAGAATAAATCTTTAACTTTTTCTCAAAAAAACACTACATTTTGTATTCGTCTTCGATACAATGTTCTTATGGGACGGTGCAAGAAAAAACAAAAGAAAAAACAAAAATCGTCCCATAAGACCTGCCAATTCGACAGTCTTATAGGACGACTAATTTTAGTGCAAAAAAGATATATCCCTACTCTTATAAGGCTGGATTCACTCCGGCTTAAACACCTGGGTAGCCTTAACAGCCATCTTCCAGCCAGCGAAGCGCTTAGTACGTTCTGCTTCCTCGTACTCAGGCTTGAAGGTCTGATCAACCATGTAATTATCAACCAGGGCCTCCTTGCTCTCGAAGACGCCAACGGCAAGGCCTGCAAGATATGCTGCGCCAAGAGCTGTTGTCTCATTGACATATGGACGCTCTACAGGAACACCTAGAATATCTGCCTGGAACTGCATAAGCATGTTGTTCTTAACCGCACCGCCATCCACCTTAAGGCGCTTTAAGGAGATGCCACTGTCCTTCTCCATAGCCTCAATGAGGTCACGGCTCTGATAAGCAAGGGATTCAAGGGTTGCACGTACGAATACCGACTTGCTTGTACCACGGGTAAGTCCGAATACCGCACCTCTGGCGGAAGAATCCCAGTATGGAGCACCAAGGCCTACGAAGGCCGGTACCACGTATACACCCTCAGTATCCTCGCAGCCTGCTGCCACCTCTTCACTCTGAGGTGCTGTCTCAATCATCTGCATGCCGTCACGAAGCCACTGAATAGCCGAACCCGCAACGAACACGCTACCCTCAAGGGCATACTCAACCTTGCCATCAATACCCCAGGCAATTGTTGTAATAAGACCATTTTTAGAATGGATTGGCTTCTCGCCAGTATTCATAAGAAGGAAGCATCCTGTACCATAGGTATTCTTAGCCATACCAGGCAGGAAACAGGTCTGTCCAAAGAGAGCTGCCTGCTGGTCTCCTGCAATACCTGCAATAGGAATCTCCTGATTATAGAAGTTATATGATGAAGTATGAGCATATACACAAGACGAAGGCTTAACCTCTGGAAGCATGCTTGCAGGAATATCAAGCATCTGAAGCAGCTCCTCGTCCCACTTAAGCTCATAGATATTATAGAGCATGGTACGGCTGGCGTTGCTGTAATCCGTCACATGTGCTGCACCATTAGATAGCTTATATACAAGCCATGAATCGATGGTACCGAAGGCAAGCTCACCCTTCTCGGCCTTTTCTCTGGCTCCCTCAACATTGTCCAGAATCCACTTAACTTTAGTTCCGCTAAAATATGGGTCGATTAAGAGTCCTGTCTTCTCCTTAATCTTCTGCTCATATCCAGCTGCCCTTAATTCGTTACAGATATCCTCAGTCTGTCTTGACTGCCAGCAGATAGCATTGCAGATAGGATTACCAGTTGTTCTGTCCCATACAACTGCTGTCTCTCTCTGATTAGTAATTCCGATTGCCGCGAATTCCTCTGGCTTAATACCAGATTTCAGAATTGCTTCCATATATACTGCAACAACAGACAGCCATATCTCGTTAGCATCATGCTCTACCCAGCCTGGCTTAGGAAAATACTGTGTAAATTCCTGCTGAGCCGACTGGACGATGTTGCCCTTATCATCAAAAATAATAGCTCTGCTGCTTGTTGTACCCTGATCAATAGCCAATATGTAGCTCATAGATAACCCTCCCCTATGAATACTAATCTTTCAAAATCACAATCATCAATTACTACTAACAAAAAACTATTTTTTCTTTCCGTAGGCTTTGGATAAATCTTCAATACTATCTAAATAATCTTTTTCAACATCACTTATAGTTCTTGCTTTGTATTTCTTATATTCCACTTCTGCCTTCTTCATCGCCTGATTATGTGTAATACTTCCATTTCCGATAAGTAATTGTTCACCTGTTGAAGTAAGAATTCCATCTAAATGCTTCGCCCAGTCTTGCATAGTCATAGTGACTTCTCGTTCAGCCTGACGCTCAGCAAAATCAAGATATCCTGATACTAACTGTCCCATTGCTCGAAGTTCCTTCTCATCAAGATAGTTTTTTGCAATCTTCGCCTCTCGAAGAGTAGGATAATTTCCTTCAAAAGTTGTTAATCCCATAAACTCCTTCTCAGCATCAGCTCTATTGTACACTACCTCCGCTGCAGTTTCCCCGGAGATTGCATAGTGAATCTTATTTTGTACCTTTTTAAAGAAGAGAATGGATTCTTCTGCTCTAGGATCATAGTCAATACTTGTCGCATATATTTCAAGAATTTGCCTATAAAATACTTTTTCAGATGCTCTGATATCTCGAATTCTCTCTAAAAGTTCTTTGAAATATCCGCCCCCTCCTAATTCCTTTAGGCGCTTGTCATCAATAACAAATCCTTTTTTAAGATATTCTTTCAATATCTCGCTAGCCCAAATTCTAAATTGAACCCCTCGCTGGGAATGAACTCTATATCCCACCGAAATAATCATGTCTAAATTATAGAAATAAGTTGGCTTTGTAGAAAATTCGGAATTTCCGAATTTTCTCATCGTATTTTCCTTGATTAGTTCTTTATCATCATAAATATTATTAACATGCTCATTTATTGTAGATTTAGCCTTTTGAAATAGTTCAGCCATTTGATCTTGTGTTAGCCAAACTGTATCATCTGTGAAAGTAACATCCACCTGAGTTAATCCATCTTCTGTTCTATATATTACAATTTCAGAATTGTCCACAAAAATCCCCTTTATTAACTATAAATCGCCTCGGCTACCGTAGTATAAAAAAAAGATGATCTTTCTTATTTTAGTATTATATATGCCCATCTTACCAAACATTAGTTCTGTTTTCAAGATGTCTATTTACCCATCTCTAATTATCCACCATTGGGTAAGAACAGGGGGTGACCAGCAAAAAACATGTTTTGAATATTTATCAATAGCACCTGATTTAATACACTTTATCCGCTGAATTACCGGCCATGGTTGCCAGCTTCCTGATTCTCATGAAGTTAGTCACGAAGGAGCAGATTACGAAGCCAACGCTTAAGCCCACTAAGGATAAGAGACATTCCTCTGCGTTGCTTCTAAAGACCAGCATATCCTTGGTGATTAGTCCCACGCACATATAATAGAAGAGGTCTCCGGGGATCAGGGGCACAATGGTGGGATAGACGAAGTAAGTGGCGGGAACATGCTTTATTCCAGATACAATCTCCGAATATAGGGCCGCCACTATAGCTGTCAGGGCGACATATATAATTCTGCTTGGTATGAAGGACATGAATATCAGATAGAATATTCTGGTCAGTCCACCACCAATACCAGCAAGTATCAGATCCTTCTTATCAATTTGGAATACAATTGCAAAGCCCACGCTTGCAATAACAGATAATACTACTAATTCAATATTTTCCATAACTAATCACCTGAACATGGAGATAACATCGGCGCCGAATATGAGACTGGCGAAGTAGAGTCCTGCCACAATGGTTACAACCTCTAGTAACACCTTCACCATCTCAATAATTCCATTCATCTCGTTTCCACAGAAGATATTTCTGACTGCATTAACCATAGGTATTCCAGGAATCAGGTAGAAGGCATTGGTAATGATAATGGCAGACACATTTGCCGCAATTCCAACTCTCACAGCAAGGATTGCCGAACATCCGCAGAAGAGCATGGCAACCACGTTGGAAATAATGCGGTTAAGCTTGGCCCTCTGGAAGATTATCATCATATAAAAGAGAACTACTGTATTAAATACAACGACCAGAATATCGGTAAGCCTACCACCGAAGATTCGGCATAGGGCAGACATTGCAAGAATATATCCCATGATCTGAATGCCATTAGAATATGTCTTCACGAGCAGGGCCTCATAGAGCATATCCAGCAGCTTCTCCGGCTCTGGCGGGTCATTCATAATATCATG